>JAYTWT010000415.1:0-2635 GCA_043743295.1 Alphaproteobacteria bacterium
CGATGGGCGATGACCAAGGTGGTGCGGCCAGCCTTGACCCGCCGAAGCGTCTCCTGGATAGCCGCCTCGGTAGGGCCGTCCAGGGCGCTGGTGGCCTCGTCCAGGATCAGCATGCGCGGATTGGCCAACAGAGCCCTGGCGATGCCCACCCGCTGGCGTTCGCCGCCCGACAGCTTGAGGCCCCGCTCGCCGACCCGCGTCGACATGCCGTTTGGCAGGCCCTCGATGAACGGGCCCAGTTCAGCGGCGGCAGCGGCGGCGTGAACCTCCTCAGCGGCGGCACCCGGCCGCGCGAAGCTGATGTTGGCCAAGAGGGTATCGTTGAACAGGGCTACGTCCTGAGGCACCAAGGCGACGGCCCGCCGCAGTTCACTCTGACGCAGCTTACGCAGATCGACGCCATCCAGGCTGATGCCGCCCTCCTGCGGGTCCAGCAGGCGCATGGCCAAGCGTACTACCGTGGTCTTGCCCGATCCAGATGGCCCGACCAAGGCCACCGTCTGACCCGGCCGCGCCTCGAAACTGACACCCAGCAATCCGGACGACCGGGCGTCATGCCGGAAGCTGACATCATTAAAGACCAGAGCCGCCCCCTGCCCCGTCGCCGGCGGCAACGGTTGGGCGGGATCAGCATCGACGATGTCCGGCGCGATAGCCTTGAGCGCCACCATCTGCTCCATGTCGATCAGGCTCTGGCGGATCTCGCGATACTGGAACCCCAGCATACCAAGCGGCGCATAGAGACCCGACAGCAGGAAGATCGCCAGGGTGATGTCGCCGATCCGAAGGTCACCTTGCGAGACCTGCAGCCCCGCCATAACGGTCATCGCCCCCAAGCCCACATTCAAGATCATCGACTGGGCGCCGTTCAGCAGGTTCATTGAACCGTTGGCCCGCGCGCTGGCGTCCACATAGGCACCCATGGCCTTGCCGTAAGCGTCGACCAGTCGGTCCTCCGCGCCGAACGCCTTCAGGGTCTCGTAGTTGATCAAAGCGTCCGAGGAGAGCCCCGCTGCGCGGTTCTCGGTGTCGTTCAGTTCGCGCCGATGCGAGAGGCGCCAGTCGGTGATCCGGAAGGTCACCACCGCATAGATCACCAGGGTCACCAGAGCGGTCAGGGCAAAGCGCCAATCCAGCCGTACGGCCATTACAGTCATCGCCATCACAAGCTCGATGAACGTCGGCCCCAGGTTGAAGATCAGGCTGCGGATTAGGAAATCAGTCGAGCGCGCACCCCGGTCAATCACCCGCGACAAGGTGCCGGTCTGTTTGGTCTGGTGGAAGTCCAGTGAAAGCGATAGCGCGTGTCCGAAGCTCTCAATCGCCGCGCGCGCCATCGTCGACTGGCTGACCCGGGTGAAGATGGCATCACGGGCAAACGGCGCACAGGCGGCCAGCAGCCGCAGCGTCGCAAACCCCAGGGCGAGGCCGATAAAAGCGCTGCCCAGCACAATCCCGCCTTGGGCCATGGGCGTCAGAGTGTTGATCGCGTCGCCCAGCAGCACCGGCGCCAGCACGCCGCAAAGTTTACCTACCACCACCAGCGCCAGGGCCGCTGCGATCCGCAGCCGCAGCTGCGGCGCGCCTGAGCGCATCACCAGGGCACCGAGGTCGGTCATGGAAGCCCAGAATTGGAATTTCGCCTCCGGCGCCTCGACCGCGCCCGGGCCGCTGAAGCGCGCGTGGGGCATGTGGGCGTGAGACATCAGTCAAGTCCGTTCGCTGGCGTTCGCATTGGCGAGGGGCGAGCGGGGAACAGGGCGTCTCGACAACGACGCCGTTCTCCTTAACCTCCCCAGGGTCTAGATGGGCTTACGCTGTGATCACACAAGCGGTCGACCCGTTTTCTCTTGGAGTATGCGTCATGGGGCGTGAAACCAAACGCCTGGAATCAACCTGCGTGTTCTGCGGATCGTCGGATGCCGCCGATCCAGCGTTCCTGACCGCCGCGGCGGACCTCGGCGTCGCCTTGGCAGAGGCCAAGATCAAGCTGGTTTACGGCGGCGGAGGCGTCGGCCTAATGGGCGCAGTCGCGCGCGCGGCGCATGAGGCGGGGGGCGAGGTGCTGGGAATCATCCCGACCTTCCTGGTCGGTGCCGAGCGCGCGCTGGAAAGCGTCGAGCACATCATCGTCGACAACATGCATGAGCGTAAGATGCTGATGTTCCTGCGCTCTGATAGCTTCGTGATCCTGCCAGGCGGCATCGGCACGCTGGAAGAGGTCGTGGAACTCTTGTCCTGGCGCCGCCTGGACCTGCACGCCAAGCCGGTAGTGTTCTATAATCCCCGCGATTTCTGGGCACCCCTGTTCAAGCTCTTCCAGCACACGGTCGATGAAAACCTAACCCCGCCTGATTTCATGCAGGCCTGGGTATCGGTCGACACCGTGGACCAGATCGTTCCCGCCCTGATGGGCCAGGGCCCCGAGCGCTATCCGTCGGAAGCGGCGGTTGGGCGTCGCGGATAAGGCATCCATAGGCTCGCACCCCGCGTATAGTGCGGATCAACGCGCGAACACGTGCCGCCAACAACAATGAAGATCGGGGTATCCCAGATGAAAACGCTCAACATCGCACTCGCAACCGCACTCACGCTGGTCGCCGGTGCAGCCTCCGCTGAGGAGGCGACTTGGACG
>JAYTWT010000416.1:0-1827 GCA_043743295.1 Alphaproteobacteria bacterium
GAGACCACGCGCACGGCTCAGGCGGTCACCGCCGCCCTGGCCGACTGCGGTTTTGGCGAGGCGACCGAACTCCTCTACCGCTTCATCTGGAACCAATACTGCGACTGGTATGTCGAGCTGGCCAAGCCGCTGCTGACCGGCGACGATGCCGCCGCAAAGGCTGAAACGCAGGCGACCGCTGCGTGGGTGTTAGACGTAATCCTGAAGCTTCTGCACCCGACCATGCCGTTCATCACCGAGGAGCTGTGGGCCCAGACCCAGGATCTCGGCGCGATACGCCCTCACAAGGGCTTCCTGATGATTGCCCGCTGGCCCGACCTGCCGTCGAGCTTAATTGATCCCGACGCCGACGCCGAGATCGGTCTGGTCATTGAGGCCATCTCCGAAGGGCGCTCGGTGCGCTCCGGTCTAAACGTGCCGCTCTCCGCCAAGCCGCCGTTGCTGGTCATCGAGGCCAGCGATGCCCAACGCGCAACGCTCGCCGCCAATGCCGCCCAGATCGCCCAACTGCTTCGGGTGTCCGGTGTCGAGTCTGTAGCGACACCGCCGGAAGGCTCGATCCCGTTCGTGGTGGCAGGCGCGACCTTCGCCCTGCCGGTGGCCCAGTTCATCGACTTGGCCGTCGAACGTGCACGCCTGACCAAGGAGGTCGCTGGCCTCAAGGGCGAGATCGCCAAGATCAGCGGCAAACTGAACAACCCCGACTTCGTCGCCCGCGCCCCCGAGGAAGTCGTCGAGGAAAACCGCGAGAAGCTGGTGGAGGCTGAAGCGGCCAGGGCGAAGCTGGAAGGGGCGCTGGGGAGGCTGGGTGGTGGCTGAATCTTGCCGAGGCTGCTAAACTGCGTCCCATGAAATCCGCGCATGCCATCGAGGTTCTACGAAGTCTTCGCGCCCGCCTCGAGGCACGCGGAATTGCGCACGCAGGTGTGTTCGGTTCCGTGGGCCGGGACGGAGCCGAGATGTTCAGCGACGTCGATGTCGTCGTAACCCCGGCAACGGGCAGGCGATTGGATCTGATCGATCTGGGTGGCGTCCAGACCCTGTTGGAGGAGGCCTTCGGCGAACGCGCAGTCGACGTGGTGGTCGAACCCGTCCGAAAGGTTACTCTTAAGATCGCCATTGCGCGTGACCGCGTCGATGCATTTTGAGCGGATCGCGGCCTGCTTCCGGGATATCCTTCAGGCCGTCAGTCTAATCGAAACCTGGGTTGACGAAGCAGGCGGTCCAGACGGCGACATTCTTGGGAATATGAAGTTGCGGAGCGCTATTGAGCGGCAACTGCTCATCGTTAGCGAGGCGGCTACTCGCATGCACAAGTTGAATCCGGGAGTGGCTTTCGCATTCGCACCAGACATAGACTGGCCAGGCATCCGAGGCATTGGGAACTTCATACGTCACAAGTATGACGACCTCGACGCCTCCATCATTGAGGATGTCATTCGCAATCGGCTTAGTGCCCTCAGTGAGGCCTGCCGGGGGGCTCTTCAGGAGTAGCGCCGAGTTGGGGCAGTCTAGCCAGCATCCTCGCCTTATGCTTGATCACCGGCCACGACGCTGGGTGGAGAAATCCAGCGCGAAATGGGAGTTCGTTTGAATGTCTGAAGCCGTCATGCCGCCCGGCTGGCCCGCCATGTCCATTGCCCAGGCCCACGCTCTGTTGGGCGCGCCCGGCGCGGTCACGGAGGTGACCGAAGAAACCATTCGCGGCGTGACCATGAAGGTCTGGAAGAACCAGCCGCCGACCCTGCGCGCCGTTTGCGACATGGCCAAGGCACACGGCGATAAGATGTTTCTGGTCTATGAGGATGAGCGCGTCACGTATGACGC
>JAYTWT010000417.1:0-5030 GCA_043743295.1 Alphaproteobacteria bacterium
CTCTATGCCTTGCCATTGGACCTCGGGACCCGCCCGTTTTACGGCATTCGACATAAGGAAAGATATCGCAGTCGCGCGGCGGACGCGCGGCTTCAGCTCATTGACGAAGACATGCCGAAAGTTCCGGGCAGGTTGCCTTCGGCCTGAGGCAAGCTCGCTAATCGTGGGGGCTGGGAATGTAACGCGCTAGATGCTCTAATCGTCGGACACTTTTGAACCTTTGAACAGGTCCGCTCTCCATCTCCGCGCGCCCGCAAGCCCGTCGGCTTGCGGGCCAGTTCCGGTCGTTCCTCAGCCCGAATAAAGCTAAGTCTCTGAGTGTGCTCGCAAGCTCGCGTTCGCCGATATGGGAGGGGTTGTGCTTACCGACCAGCAGCTCTGCATAATGAGCTCGGCCTATTAAGGGCCTATTTAAGCTGGCGCCGTCCAGACGGACTGTTTATTTACAGTAGCTTAGCGAGGAGGCCCGGCTAATACCCTATTAGCGGGTCTCGCTCTCTCACACCTCCTTAAAATCCGCAGCGCATCATCCGCCCAAGCCTTCGATACGCGCTAGGTTTCAGCTTCCTCCTACCCGCGAGCCTGTGTTTTGCGCGAGACCCATTTGCCCATCGCGCAATTGCTTCCATGCTGCGAGTTGCTGACTCAGTCTGGAATGGAGAGTCGCGTACATTGCCCGATGCTGAGCAGTGGGCGGAGTGTCTGAGTCATCAAGGGCCGCCGCAAAGGTGGCGTATTGCTCATTGAGCATGCCGGGGAAAGCCAGGTTCGCCTCTGATCCCTTCATGTTCACCTGCATAAGCGCCTCTTCAATGCTCGCCAGTCGGCGATCTGCGACGGCTGCGTCTGGTCGCCCCGCCGAGCTTTTTCTGGCGGTTCGAATTTCATTCACCGCTTTGTGCAAGGCATCGATGTCGGCCACCGTAGCGACCGCGAGGGCAGTCTTCTCAGAAATCGCGCCGTCACTGCCAGGGACACGTGGATCCGCAACAACTAAGAGCGGCGCCGTGCGCATGTCGCCGTTCGCGCTGAGACGAAGCTGGTAACTTCCAGGCGCAACTAGCGGGCCGCGTGGTTGGGAGCCGGAATAGAATGCGCCGGGGATCTGCGCTGGGTCGTCCATCCGCAAGTCCCAAACCAGCCGGTTCATACCGGCCTTGGCAGGGATAAGGTCATTCGGCACAATTTGGTCGGGCCACTCCGGAGGTTGGATCTCTTTCGCGGTTTTGGTGCTCGAGAGGTGCCGCACAACCTTCCCGCCTCTATCCACGATATCGAGCGTTAGCGCGCCCGAAGGGGTAGCCGGAAGGACATAATCGATGATGGCGCCTGCGGGAGGGTTCTCGCCCACGGGGTGCCTGCTGTCGACCTGATCCGGATAGTGTAGCCGCACTGCCGTTTCGGGGGCATAGAGCACCATACCCCGACCACCCGCCCCTGCCTGCCGCAGCGGGGTCACATCATCCAGGATCCAGAAGGAGCGGCCATGCGTGGCCGCCACCAAGTCGTTCCCCTTTACGACCAGGTCATGCACCGGTGTGGTCGGCAAGTTGAACTGGAGGGGCCGCCACGAACTGCCGTCGTCAAACGACACGAATACCCCCGCTTCCGTGCCAGCGTAGAGGAGGCCATGCCGTACAGGATCTTCCCGCACGACATGGACGACAGCTCCCTCGGGAAGACCCGCCGAAATCGGTGTCCAGCTCGCACCGCCGTCCGCAGTCTTCCAGGCATAAGGCTTGATGTCGTCTAGCTTGTGCCTATCGACAGCGACGTATGCGACGCGCGCGTCGTAGGGTGACGGCTCGATCATGCTGATCGTGCTCCACTGCGGCAGGGACTTCGGCGTGACGTTCGCCCAATGGGCGCCGTCGTCTCGCGTTAAGTTTACCCGTCCGTCGTCGGTCCCGGCCCATAACATGCCCTTCGCCAAAGGAGATTCGGAGAGCGCGAAGATCGTATCGTAGTACTCGACGCTGGTAATATCCTTAGTAAGCGGTCCGCCGGAAGCCTGTTGTTTGGAGCGGTCGTTGCGCGTCAAATCGGGACTGATGATGTTCCAGCTCTGCCCGTGGTTGCTACTCTTCCAGACGACCTCGGATGCGGCATAGAGCGTGTCCGGATCATGGGGCGACAGCATCAACGGCGAGGTCCAGTTGAAGCGGTGAGCAAGTTCGCTCGCGGGATGGCCCGAATTATCGATAGGCTCAGGACTGATGTCGCGTGTCTGTTCAGAGCGCTTATCGAAGCGCCCAATGCTGTTTTCGGCATTTGAATACACGACGTTGGCGTTTCGCGGGTCGGGGACGACAAAGCCGGATTCACCGCCGCCCGCCGGGTACCAATCCCGTGGCCCGATTACCCCAGCGTCGGCAAAGCTTGCCACTGCTAGGTTCGAGTTATCCTGCTGCGCGCCGTATACCCAGTAAGGAAATCGGCCATCTACCGCGACGTGATAGAATTGAGCTGTAGCCTGATTGTCCTGGCTGGACCAAGTGGAACCGCCGTCGAGGGACACGCTGGCGCCGCCATCGTTGGCGTTGATCAACCGGTTCGAGTCATTCGGGTCGATCCACAACCCATGGTGGTCGCCGTGCGTGGCGGAGACGAGACCAAAGGTCTTACCCCCGTCAGTGGAACGCAGCATCCCGGTGTTGAGCGCGTAGACCGTATCGACAGCCTTCGGATCTGCATAGATCTTCGAGAAGTACCACGCGCGCTGCTTGATACGCCCATCGTCGCTCACCCGCGCCCATGATGTGCCCGCGTCATCTGATCGGTAGAGACCGCCATCTTTCGCCTCGATCATCGCAAACACCCGCTTTGGGTTCGCTGCCGAGACGGACACATCAATCCTGCCGAGTATGCCTTCTGGTAGGCCGTGCCCCGTCAACTTCGACCAGGTGACTCCGCCGTCGTTGGAACGGTACAGGCCGCTGCCAGGCCCGCCGCTCGAGAAGTTCCAAGGTTGGCGACGCACTTGCCAAAGCGCAGCATAAACGATCGACGGGTTCGTCGGGTCGAAGGTTACATCGATCGCGCCGGTCTGATCGTCTTTGTAAAGAACCTTCTTCCAGCTCTTCCCGCCGTCGCTGGTGCGGAAGACACCGCGCTCCGCGTTAGGTCCGAACGCATGTCCGATGGCGGCGACGAGAACAATCTCAGGATTGTTGGGGTCGACGATCAGGGCGCCGATCTGGCGCGTGTCCGACAGCCCGATGTGGTTCCAGCTTTTACCGCCATCCACCGACTTGTAGACGCCATTCCCGTAGGTGATGTTGCCCCGGAGCGCCCCTTCGCCCGTACCGACATAGATGACTCGGTGATCGGATGGAGCAACTGCGATAGCGCCAATCGAAGACGCAGGCTGACCATCGAAGATCGGCTTCCACGTCGCCCCCGCGTCTGTCGTTTTCCAGACGCCGCCCGCCGCGGCTCCAAAATAGAACAGGCGCGGATCGCCGGTTACGCCCGCGACCGCAAGCGCCCGGCCGCCCCGGAAGGGGCCAATTCCGCGCCAATGCATTGCACTGTATTCGGCTGCTTGCGGAACGGAAGCGGCCGGGAGAGTCGCACAAGCCTGCCCGGCGAGTGCTAGCACGAGCACGCCCACAGAGGATGCGAGCGCCAAACGGCGTTGATGTAACTTCTTCATAGCAATGACTCCCGCTTCTCTTCGCAGCGTAGGTTTTTAGACTTGCTCAAACAAGCGGCGGTTATGGATCGCCAGTGAGAACACCAGGGAGAAAGATGCAGGTGCCTGTCAGGGGGCGACGTTACCCCTGTGGAGAACAACGCTGTTCCGGAAGGTTGCAACCACGCGAGCCTATCTTGGGCCGAGCGCCAGGATTCCATGAGCTGACGACTTGAGTAGACTTGTCCTATTATGAGCTGACTAATTTTCACGGCCCACGAAAATACCAGGCCATCCCCAGGGCTTCGCGGCGAAGGCCTGCTCATACCTTATTAGCGGGTCACCTGGCCGCGCTCACCGGTAGGTAGCGCCTCGTTTGTGGCCGCCGGGCACACGTGTCATAGCGCTGGCCGCCATTTTGCTGACCCGTCCTTCTCAGCGGTGCGTGGCGACTTCCATTCCTGATCGATCTGTGAAAGACTGCATATGCGCGACGGTCGAAAGCCGGGGCGCGGCGGCGGACGTCGCGATGAACCTGACCGGGAGCAAGCTAATGACGAACCCAACCTATTCGCATCTTTTTTCGTGTCTGTTTGACCAGGCCGCGCCCGTCGGCAACCTTGGCCGTGGCGCGCACCATTCGGTCTTTCGTGCCGTGCAGTGGCATGGACCCGATGGTCCTTACCCGACCCACGGCCGCGTCCAGGATTTCGCCGTTATTTGGGACGAAGACCATGACACGCGAGTTATTGATCTTAGCGAGCGTCTTCACTTGGCCGGTCTACTCTGGCCGGTCGCGTTCATTGGAGAACGCAAAGGGGTAGTGACGGTTCTTTGCGCCACGATGGCTGGACCCACTCAGGACCTCATGGAGAACTACGTACAGAAAATCAGATCGATCGCGAGCGACGTTAATGGCGATTATTGGACATGCCAGATCGGGCAGTTTCAAAGAGCCGGGGTATTGAACGAAGCAACACCCGACGACGTCTTGGGCATCATCAGCGATGACAGTTGGCGTGTAGGCGCTTATCTTCGGGGCATCGATGCTCTGTGGGAACTTGGGCCGAAAAGTTCGTCCGACGGCGCTTAACGCTAGGTGTGATCGAAGCAGTTACGCGAATGCGGCTGGTAAATTACTCTCGAGAAGCGGCTCGCCAGCCGGTCCGGTCCCGACCCATGATAGGCGAGAAAGAAGATAATCCGCTGATTGCGCCCGCAGGAGCCCGCAGCCGCCTGCAATAGGCACTCAACTGCCTGAATTGTCTATCTTTCATGCAAAATGGGGCTATCTGAACACGGCGTGGAGGTGAACCATGCCAATTTTGAAACTCATTCGACGCAACATTGAAGCCCTGCCCGCGCCCCCGCGGGGACAGGTGATCTACCGTGATAG
>JAYTWT010000418.1:0-13920 GCA_043743295.1 Alphaproteobacteria bacterium
TACCATCGAGGGCCGCTTGTCCGGTGGATGAAAGAACCCGGCGGCGTCCAACTCGCGCTCGAAGTGTTCGAAGAGGCCTAGCATCGCTGCACTGTCGGCGGGGGGCGAGTGTTCGCGGAAGATGGCAGGGGCCGCGTCAGAGATGGTCGTGCGCCACTCGTAGGCGTTGATCGCGACCGCCTGGGCCAGGTTTAGCGAGCGGAACTTCGGATCGATAGGGATGGTCACCACCGCCTGGCAAAGCGCGATGTCCTCAGTCTCCAGGCCCGCGCGCTCGCCGCCGAACAGCAGGCCCACGCGTTCACCGCGTGCCGACGCCGCATGTAGCTCCGCCGCCGCCTGCCTAGGGGTCAGGATCGGCAGTTGCAGCTCGCGGGGGCGAGCGGTCGTCGCGAACACCAGATTGAGGTCTGCGATAGCTTCGGCGACGGTGGACGCTACCCTGGCAGCGTTCAGCGGCCATTCCGCACCCGCGGCTAGGGTCCAGGCCCGTTCCTGGGGCCATCCGTCGCGCGGGTTCACCAGCCGCAGATCGTCCAGGCCGAAGTTGGCCATGATCCGCGCCACCGACCCGATATTCTCGGCCATCTGCGGTGCGCATAGGATCACAGCCGGGGGCAGGGGAGGGGCTTCAGCCATGCCGCGTTTAGAGGTGTCCACGCTGAGCTTGGCAAGCCTTCACGCGTATCGGATGTGTGAGACCCGCTTTCCGATGCCAATCAACCTCCAGCGAGTCTTTGCGTTGGCGCGCGCGGCGGCTATACGGCCTCAAACCCTTACGTCCGGAGCGCCTGCCCCTCATGGCCAAGATCAAAGTCGCCAACCCCGTCGTGGACCTCGATGGGGACGAGATGACCCGGATCATCTGGAAGTGGATCAAGGACAAGCTGATCTTGCCCTTCCTGGATCTTGAGATCGAGTACTACGATCTGAGTATGGAGAACCGCGACGCCACTGACGATCAGGTGACGATCGATGCAGCCGAAGCGATCAAAAGGCACGGCGTCGGCGTTAAGTGCGCCACAATTACCCCGGACGAGGCGCGGGTTAAGGAATTCGGCCTCAAGCAGATGTGGAAATCGCCGAATGGCACGATCCGCAACATCCTGGGTGGGGTCGTGTTCCGTGAGCCGATTATCTGCAAGAACGTGCCCCGCTTGGTGCCCGGCTGGACCCAGCCGATCATCATCGGTCGTCACGCCTACGGTGATCAGTATCGAGCCACCGACTTCAAAGTGCCCGGCCCCGGCACGATGACGATGACCTGGAAGGGTGACAACGGCGAGACCATTGAGCGCGAAGTATTCAAGTACCCCTCCGCCGGTGTGGCGTTGGCCATGTACAATCTCGACGATTCGATCCGCGACTTTGCCCACGCCAGTTTCGCTTACGCACTAGCCCGCGGGTATCCGCTGTATCTCTCCACGAAGAATACCATCCTCAAGGCTTATGACGGGCGCTTCAAGGATATCTTCCAAGAGGTCTATGACACGGACTACGTCGATCAGTTCAAGGCTGCGGGCTTGACTTACGAACACCGGTTGATCGACGACATGGTTGCCGCTGCAATGAAGTGGTCCGGCGGCTATGTCTGGGCATGCAAGAACTATGACGGCGACGTCCAGTCCGATACGGTGGCTCAAGGTTTTGGCTCCTTAGGCCTGATGACCTCGGCGCTAATCACTCCCGACGGGAAGACCATGGAGGCCGAGGCCGCCCACGGTACTGTCACGCGCCACTTCCGCCAGCACCAGAAGGGCGAGAGCACCTCAACCAATTCCATCGCCTCGATTTTTGCCTGGACCCAGGGTCTGAAGCATCGTGCCAAGCTGGACGACAATGCCGAGCTGGAACGTTTCGCTTCGACCCTCGAGCGTGTCTGCGTGGACACTGTCGAGAGCGGCTCGATGACCAAGGATCTGGCGCTGCTGGTCGGCGACACCCAGGGTTGGCTGACGACGGAGGGCTTCCTCGACAAGGTGGCGAGCAACCTCGAAAAGGCCCTGGCGGCTTAGTATTTGTTCTTGTTTTGTTTTAATCCTGACGCTAAGTAATCGGGATAAGGAGACAAGGCATGAGCATCGGATACGTGACCATCGGGACGCAGGACGTCGAGGCCGCACAGCCTTTCTTTGACACCGTCTTGGGTGCTTTGGGCTATGAGCGAACACACCCGTTTCCCGGCTTCGCCATGTACGGTCCTAAGGGCGGCGACCCGGTCCTGGGCCTTTGCAGGCCCCATGACGGCCAAGCGGCTCGCGCGGGCAACGGCATCATGGTGGCGTTCACGGCGGCGACGAAGGATCAGATTCGCGCCGCACACACCGCCGCCCTCACGGGGGGTGGTACGGACGAAGGCGCTCCGGGCTATCGGCCGCCAGAAGCCACCAGCGGCTTCTACGCCGCCTACTTCCGCGACCCCGTCGGCAACAAGTTCTGCGTATTCCTCGCGGATTGAGGCCTAGGGGAAGGGGGCTCGCTTAGCCTGCCAACGCGGCCTTCACCGCCGCCATGCCATCGGCAGCCTTGCTTGCGTCAGGAGCCCCGCCTTGAGCGAAATCAGGGCGTCCACCCGCGCCTTGGCCGCCCATGGCCAGCACGCCGACCTTGGCGAGTTCAGCGGCGTTGAACTTGGCCTGCGCAGACCCGTTTACGGCGACGGTGCAGGCGGCTTTGCCGTCCGCAGTGCCGATCAGGATGATCACGCCGTCTGGAACCTGTTTCTTGAATTCCTCAGCGATGGGTCGCAGGTCCTTGCCGCCGACCCCGTCCATGATCCGCGCCAGCACCGCCACGCCGCCGATGTCTTCCGGACCAGCCGCCGCGCCGCCGCCTCCACCGCCCATCGCCAATTGGCGCTTGGCCTCGCCGAGGTCCTTCTCCAGCTTGCGTCGCTGGGCCTCTAAAGCTTCGACGCGCGCGCCGACTTCCAGTACCGGGACCTTGAACTGGTCAGCCAGCGACTTAGCTACGCCCGCCTGATCCAGCAGCCAGCGCCGCGCCGCTTCGCCGGTCAGGGCCTCGATCCTGCGGATACCGGCCGCTACGCCCTGTTCCTGAACCACCTTGAAGAGCGCGATGTCGCCGGTGCGGGTCACATGGGTGCCCCCACACAGTTCGACGGAATAGGGGCCGTCGGCCCCAAGATTGCGGCCCAGGGTCAGCACGCGGACCGTGTCGCCATACTTCTCGCCGAACAAGGCCATGGCGCCGGCAGCCATGGCGTCTTTCTGTGCCATCAGTTGGGTATCGGTGGCCAAGTTCTGGCGCACCACAGCGTTCACCTCGGTCTCGATGCGGTCAATCTCCAGAGGGGTCACCGGCGCGCCGTGGCTGAAGTCAAAGCGTATGCGTTCGCCGTCCACCATCTGGCCCTTCTGGGTCACATGCGCGCCCAGTACGTTCCGCAAAGCTGCGTGCAGCAAATGCGTAGCGGAGTGGTTGGCGCGGGTTGCGGTACGACGCTCAGCGTCCAGCGCCAGCCGCACGCGCGTGCCGGGCTTCAGGGCACCGGATAGGATCTCCAGATCGTGGACGTACAGGTCGCCGGCGTGTTTCTGGACATCGGTGACGCGGGCGCGCCCGCCTTCCCATTCCACCTCGCCTCGGTCCCCCGCCTGGCCGCCGCTTTCGGCGTAGAATGGCGTACGGTCGAACAGAGCCTGGACTTTCGCCCCCGTCGTTGCGCCGTCGACCTCGCGGTTGTCCTCGACCAGCACCAGTACCTCGGCGGTGATTTCGCCGTCTTCGTAGCCGGTGAATACCGTGGGGCCTAAGCGTTCGCGGATCGCGAACCACTCCCCGGCGGCAGCCGCTTGGCCCGAGCCGCTCCAGGCCTCGCGCGCCATCTCCTTTTGCCGGGTCATGGCCGCGTCGAAGGCGTCCAAATCGACGGTGAGGCCCCTGGCGCGCACGGCATCCTGGGTCAGGTCGAGGGGGAACCCATAGGTGTCGTAGAGCTTGAACGCGGTCTCGCCCGACAGGACGTCGCCGTCATTCAGGCCCGCAGTGGCTTCGTCAAGCAGCGACATGCCACGCCCCAAGGTGCGACGGAACCGCTCCTCTTCCTGGCGCAGAGTGTCGATAATCGCGGGCTCTGCACGTTTCAGTTCGGGGTAGGCCTCGCCCATTTGCTCGACCAAGGTCGGGGCTAGCCGGTGCATCAGCGGATCGACCGCGCCTAGCAGGTGCGCATGACGCATCGCCCGGCGCATGATCCGGCGCAGCACGTAGCCGCGCCCCTCATTCGACGGCGTTACGCCGTCGGCGATCAGGAAGCTGCACGCCCTCAGATGGTCAGCGATCACTCGATGCGAGGGGCCATTGGACGCGCCGCCGGCACCGCCGACCAGACCGCGTGAGGCGTCGATGATCGCGCGGAACAGATCGACGTCATAGTTGTCGTGCACGCCCTGAAGCACGGCGGCGACCCGTTCTAGACCCATACCGGTGTCGATGGAGGGTTTGGGCAGGGGTTCGCGCCGCCCGTCCGCGAACTGCTCGAATTGCATGAAGACCAGGTTCCAGATCTCTACGAACCGGTCGCCGTCCTCGTCCGGGCTGCCGGGGGGGCCGCCTGCGATGTGAGCGCCGTGGTCGTAGAAGATCTCGGAACAGGGGCCGCAGGGGCCTGTGTCGCCCATCGACCAGAAGTTGTCGTTGGTGGAGATGCGGATTATCTGCTGATCGGACAGTCCGGCGATTTTCTTCCATAGGCCATGGGCCTCATCGTCTGTGTGGTAGACGGTAACAATCAGCTTTTCGGGTGAGAGCTGGAATTCCTTGGTCAGCAGAGTCCAGGCCAGCGTGATCGCCTGTTCCTTGAAATAGTCGCCGAACGAGAAGTTCCCTAGCATCTCGAAGAAGGTGTGGTGGCGTGCCGTGTAACCGACGTTGTCGAGGTCGTTGTGCTTGCCGCCGGCACGAACCGACTTCTGCGATGAGGCCGCGCGCGGCCAGGGCGGGGTCTCCGCGCCGGTGAAGTAGTTCTTGAAGGGCACCATCCCTGCATTGACGAACAACAGCGTCGGATCGTTCTGTGGCACCAGCGGGGCCGAGGCGACGACCGCGTGATCATTCCGCTGGAAATAGTCGAGGAAGTGGGTGCGGATCTCGTTCAGGCTCGCCATCGGTCTCGTTCTCGAACAGGTACTTAGGGGCCCGTCATCTGTGGGCAGGCTCGATTTACGCGAAACCGATGCAGAAGCCAAAGGCAGCCGCTTACGAAAAGAACGCCCGGGATGGGGATCCCGGGCGTTCCTAGGTCCTTTTTGGGCGCGAGCGACCGCGCGGGTGGCTCGTCAGGCGGGCGGCGCGGCCCGTCCGACACGCGCAGGGCGCCCTCTCGCCTCAGAGGGACCCGTCCTCCGCGTCGGCGTCTTCCGCAGGGCCAACCAGTAGCTCTTCTTCAATGACGTCCTTCGCACCGCGCACCGCGCGTTCGATCTCGTCGGCGATATCCTTGTTGGCCTTCAGGAACTCGCGGACATTGTCGCGGCCCTGGCCGATGCGTTGGGAATTGAACGAGAACCACGAGCCGGACTTCTCGATCACCCCGGCCTTCACACCCAGGTCGATGATCTCGCCCAGCTTGGAAATGCCCTCGCCGTACATGATGTCGAATTCGACCTCACGGAACGGCGGAGCCACCTTGTTCTTGACCACCTTCACGCGAACATTGTTACCGACGATCTCATCGGCGCGCTTGACCGAACCGGTGCGGCGGATGTCCAGGCGCACCGAGGCGTAGAACTTCAGCGCGTTGCCGCCGGTCGTGGTCTCGGGGCTGCCGTACATCACGCCGATCTTCATGCGGATCTGGTTGATGAAGATTACCAGGGTCTGGGTCTTGGAGATCGAGCCGGTCAGTTTGCGCAGCGCCTGGCTCATCAGACGCGCCTGCAAACCTGGCAGGCTGTCGCCCATCTCGCCTTCAATCTCAGCGCGTGGCGTCAGCGCGGCTACCGAATCGATCACGATGATGTCCACCGCACCTGAGCGGATCAGAGTGTCGGTGATCTCCAGCGCCTGTTCACCGGTATCCGGCTGAGAGACCAAAAGGTTGTCCAGATTGACGCCCAGCTTGTGGGCATAAGACGGGTCCAGCGCATGTTCAGCGTCAACGAAGGCGGCAGTTCCGCCGGCTTTCTGGACCTCAGCCACAACATGCAGGGCCAGCGTGGTCTTACCCGAGCTTTCCGGGCCATAGATCTCCACCACCCGGCCTTTGGGTAGGCCGCCTATACCCAGCGCCAGGTCCAGCCCCAGCGAGCCGGTCGATACCGACTCGATCTCGACGATCTTGCCCTTCTCGCCCAGCCGCATAACCGAGCCTTTACCGAAGGCCCGATCAATCTGCGCCAGCGCCGCCTCAAGGGCTCGCTGCTTGTCGCCGTCGTCTTTTGCCACGAGTTTCAATGCCGATTGCGCCATTTCAGAAGTTTCCTCTATCCCACGATTCCATCGGCGAACGGCCACCCGTCCGATGTATCTATGCGTACTTTGTTTGTTCTTAGTTCGCAAGATGTTCTTTTTGACCCTTTGGGTGGGTCATGAGACGGTAGGGTTCAGTTTCGAGCACGTGGCTGTGGCGCACGGTTTGCGGCCCTTGCGGAACAGAAGACGGATCAGGTCCGGAGATCAAATGACGGCATGGCTATCGAACCTCAGGCGCTGGGCGCGCATTCTTTGCGCCACGATGATGTTGGGCGGATCGGGTGCCGTGCACGCCGCGGTCGCGCCACCTCGGGACCGGCCCAACATCATCTTCATCATGGCCGACAACCTCGGGTGGGGCGAGCTTGGGGTCTATGGCGGGGGCGCGTTGCGCGGTGCGCCAACCCCCAGGATCGACGCTCTGGCGGCGCAGGGCATGCGGCTGCAGAATTTCAATGTCGAGGTCTCCTGCGCGCCGTCCAGAGCGGCACTAATGACCGGTCGATTCGGGGTTCGGACAGGCAACAATCGTTCCGGCGAAACGGGCAAGACGCATGGTCTGGTGCGGTGGGAAGTCACTCTGGCGCAAGTCCTGTCAAAGCAAGGCTACGCCACCGCACTGTTCGGCAAATGGGACCTTGGCGATGAGCCGGGCCGCTATCCGAACGACCGTGGGTTCGACGAATGGTACGGCATTCCGCGCTCCAGCAACGAGGCGCTTAACAGGCTCTCTCCGGGATATGATCCCGAGATCATGCCCCTCCTGTATGTCCTCGAAGGCAAACAGGGCGGCGAGACGCGACGGGTCAAAGAATATACGATCGAAGCGCGCAGAGCGATGGATGGCGAACTAACGGACCGCGCCGTCAAATATATTGAGCGGCAATCAAAATCGAAGACGCCGTTCTTCCTCTACGTCCCGATGACGCAGGTGCACTATCCCAGCCTTCCCAACCATAAGTTTGAGGGGACAACGGGAAACGGCGACTTTGCGGACTCGATGGTCGAGACGGATCACCATGTCGGCGAAATCCTCGACGCTATTGATCGGGCCGGGATCAGCCAGAACACCATCGTGGTCTTCACCAGTGATAACGGGGCGGAAAGTCGTCGGCCATGGCAGGGCTCGTCGGGCGTCTGGAGCGGGTATTACCGTAGCGCCCGTGAAGGCTCGCTGCGGACCCCGTTCATGATCCGCTGGCCCGGTCATGTCGCGCCAAGCGTGAACAACGAGATCGTCCACGTCGTCGATATCTTCCCGACGTTTGCGCGGATCGCGGGCGGCGGCGTGCCCACCGACCGCCTGTTTGACGGCGTCGACCAGCTCGACTTTTTCACCGGACACCAGGCGAAATCCAACCGCGAAGGGTTTCCCATTTTTCAGGTCGGTGAGCCGACGGCGGTGAAGTGGCGCAATTGGAAATACTATGTGGTGATGCGGGAAAATTCCGACACCGCGTCCGTCCGGCTGGAGAAGCCGCTGCTGTTCAATGTGATGTGGGATCCCAAGGAGGAAACGCCGCGCAACCTTGAGCTCGAGGACAGTTGGGTTCTGCCGCAGCTTCGCGGCATGCTTGAGGCGGCCAAGGCCAGTTTGATCGCGCACCAGCCCGTTCCGACCGGGGCTAAAGACCCCTATCTGCCGCCGGTGGGAGCCAAGCCTTAGCGCAGTCGAGTGACGCGAACGCGCCGCAACTCACGAAAGCGTTTGAGCGTGTTCCAACGCGACATCGCTGATCTGTACGAGGGGTGCCGCGTCGCTATAGTTTGCGAGGTCGGCCTGTAGCTGGGCTGCGTGCGGGAACAGCGCCTGCTGATAGGCCTCCAGCGACTCGCAGGTGAACGTGCAGATCGCGGCGAACGCGGGCGCGGGCCAGGGCGGGCCGGGACTCACGCCTAGGTCAACGCTGACGGACGTCACCGCCGAGCCTAAAAGCTTCAGCGCCATTGGAATGTGACCGGTCAAATAGTAGTCAGCGTCAAACCTTGCGGCCGGCGTCGCGGCGTAGAGGATGGTGACGCGGATCATGGGCGCGGTGCCCCGATCAAGCCACCGGCCCCGGTCATCTCGACCAGTTCCAGCACCGTACCGTCGGGGTCCTTGAAACAGACGAACCGTCCACCCGCCGGTACGCCATCCACGACCACGCGCGCCGGCGGCCCGACAAGTTCAACGCCCAGCTCCGCCAGCGCCGCGAGATCGGCATCCATGTCTGAGGTGGCCAGGGCGATGCGGGCGATCCCGCGATGGTAGAGGTTGGGGTAGGGCGGCTCGGCGTCGATGGGCGACTGCCACTCCAGAAGGTCGATCACGAAGGGGTTGGTCACACCCTCCAACCGCATCAGCCCGCCCTTGACCTGGTAAGGCGGCATACCGACCGCAGCAGCGACTTCGACGGAGTTGGTTGGCGGGACCATCCAAAACAACCGAAAGCCCAACGCTTCGTAGAAAATCCTTGAGCGTTCGAAGTCGGCGACATTGATGTTGACGTGAACCAACCCCGTCACATGCAGACGCGCGGTCACTATGCCGCCGCGCCGTTGGAGGCTGGCACGAAGCCGGCGATCACCGACATGGCGTTGTCGACCACCAGGCGTTGGCCGTTGACGAACCGGGACTCATCGCTGGCCAGGTAGAGCACCGCCTGGGCGATATCGTTCGGCACACCCAGCGGACTGCTCCCATGCGGCGAGGCGTCCAGGGGCGGGGCAAGACCCGCGCCAACGATCTTACCGCCCATGGATCGCACCATTGGCGTGTCGATGCCCGACGGATGGACGGAGTTACATCGGATATTCATCCGGCCTTGGGCGCAGTGGACCGCCACCGCCCGGGTCAAGGCCTCGACTGCGCCCTTTGCCGCGCAATAGGCCGCGACCAGCGGCTCGCCCTGGATCGAAGCGATCGACGCCATATTGACGATGGAGCCGCCGCCGCTCTCACGCATCAGCGGTATGGCGTGCTTGCAGCCCAGGAACGTGCCGTCAGCGCTGACCGCCATCACGAACCGATAGTCCTCTAGCGATGTCGTCTCGATGGTGCCCGCTTCGACCACGCCGGCGTTGTTGACCAGTACGTCCAGCCGACCGTAGTCCGCCCGCACGGTGGCGATCAGGTCCGCCCAGCCCGCTTCGTCGCGGACATCCTGGGTCACGAATCGGGCTGCCGCGCCGATCTCGGCCGCCACCCGTTCGCCCCGCGTGACGTCGACATCGGTGAGGATGACGCGCGCGCCCTCCGCCGCGAATAGCCGTGCGTCGGCCTCACCCAGGCCCTTGGCCGCCCCGGTGATGATCGCGACCTTGCCCTGAAGTCGACCCATCGGTGCCTAGCGCCCCCCGAACGTTGGCGCGCGCTTGTCGACGAAGGCCTGGGAGGCCGCCTTGTGGTCGTCGGTCATCATCGTGCGGACCATATGCATGGCTTCCAAGTCGAGCACTTCCGACAGGGTCACATGCTGGGCGGCGTTGAGATTGCGCTTCATGTAGCCGACCGCCACCGTCGGCAGGCCGGCGAGATAGCGGGCGTAGTCAGCGGCGACGGCGGCCAGATCCTCAGCGGGCACCGCCTTGTTGACGATGCCTAGAGCCAGCGCTTCCTCGCCAGTGATGACGTCGGCGGTGAAGTAGAGCTCGCGGGCCTTGGCGGCACCGACCAGTTGGGTCAGGAAGAACGAGCCACCGTAATCGCCGGAGACGCCGACCTTGGAGAAGGCGGTAGTCAGCTTGGCCTTGGTGGTGGTGATGCGCAGGTCGCAGGCCAGTGCCAGCGACAGGCCGGCACCGGCGGCAGGACCGGGAATGACGGCCAGGGTGGGCTTGGGCATTTCATGCAGCCACTTGACCACGTCCATGCCGCTGCGCAGGCCGAAGGCCCGCTGTTCCATACTCGGACCGGACGATTGCCCTGCACCAGCACCGCGGCTGTTGTCGGCCGCAAAGCCTTTCACGTCACCTCCAGCGCAAAACGCACTGCCCGCGCCCGTCAGCACAACAGCGCGCACGTCAGGGTCGGCGGCGACGCGGCGGACGGCGGCCGAAAGAGCCGACAGCATCTCGCCGGTTAAGGCGTTGCGCGCCTCGGGCCGGTTCATCGTCAGGGTCGCGACGCCATCGGCGAAGGATTCGATCAGCTGGTCGGTCATGGCCTAGTCCTATTGCGCAATTGGCTGCACGTTCGGACTAGGATTGATCCGCAGGGGCGTCAATTGTCCGGTGGGGAGAGTATTGGCGCGCGGCGTGCCAATAGCTAGTCTGGGTGACGGGACGCGTCGGCGTCGATACGGGGATGTAGGCGATGGCGCGATCAGCAGGCGAGACGGCAAAGCGGCGTGCGGCAGCGCTGGGTTTGTTAGGTCTGGTCTCAGCGATGCTGCTCCCCCGGATCGCCATGGCAGCGCCTCAAACCGCCCGGCCCAATATCGTGGTCGTGGTGGTGGATGATGCCGGCTACACCGACTTTGGGGCCTATGGGAGCGAGATCGCGACACCGACCATCGACGCGCTGGCCGCACACGGGACTCGGTTTGCCAACTTCCACGCCTCGCCGATGTGCGCGCCCTCGCGAGCCATGTTGCTGACCGGGGTCGACAGCCACACGGCGGGCATCGCCAACCTGCCGGAAACCACCCCCGGCGCGCACAAGGACAAGGCCGCCTATCGCGGGGCCCTGGCCGCCAACGTGACCACGGTCGCGAGCCTGCTGCAGACTAGCGGCTATCACACCTACATGGCGGGCAAGTGGCACCTGGGCCACGATGCGTCGAACCTACCCAACGCGCGCGGTTTCGACCGATCCTACGCCCTGGACGCCACCGGCGGCGACAACTGGCAACAGCGGCCCTACATCCCGATCTACAAGACCGCTGACTGGTTCGAAAATGGCAAGCCTGCGACCCTGCCCAAGGACTTCTATTCTTCGAAGTTCCTAGTCGATCGGATGATCAGCTACATCGACGCGACGCCCGCCGACGGCCGCCCGTTCTTTGCCTATCTACCGTTCCTGGCGATCCACATCCCGGTCCAGGCGCCACGCGAGTTCGTCAAGAAGTACGAGGGCGCCTATGCCGACGGCTGGCAGGTGCAGCGCCAGCGCCGCTATGAGGGTGCGATCAGGACAGGCCTGATCGACAAAGGTACGCCGCTGGCCGCATCGCCGACCAGCGTGCAGGACTGGAACAAGCTCAGCCCCGCCGAACGGTTGAAATCGGCCCGCGCGATGGCCGTCAGTGCCGGGATGCTGGAGGCGATGGACCACCACCTGGGGCGGTTGATCGATCATCTCAAGGCGACCGGGCGGTACGACAACACGCTCTTCGTGGTGCTGTCCGACAATGGGCCGGAAGCGGGCGATCCGACCGTACAGCCGATCTTCCGGTTCTGGATGAAGCGGGTCGGCTATGATGGCTCGCAAGCTCAGCCCGGCGGTAGCGGGACCTTCGCCGCTATCGGACCGGGGTGGGCCAGCGCAGCCGCCGCCCCGATGGCGCTCTATAAGTTCTACGCTTCGGAAGGTGGCACGCGGGTTCCGCTGATCATCGCGGGTCCAGGTGTGGTGGCTCCCGGCGTCAGCCGCGCGTTCTCGATCATCACTGACATTACGCCGACCCTGTTGGACTATGCGGGCGCGGCGGGCCCCGGCGCGCCGTCTCCGGCCTTGATTGGACAGAGCCTCAGACCTTTGCTGACCGGCAACGCACCCTCCGTGCATGGCGCGGAGGACGCTATCGGGATGGAGGCAGCCGGCGACAAGGCGCTGTTCAAGGGCGACTTCAAGCTGACCAGAAACCAGGGCAGCTTCGGCAATCCGAAGTGGCGGCTCTATGACATTCGCAATGATCCCGGCGAGACGCGAGACCTGACCGCCACTATGCCGGACCGGGCGGCGGCGATGCTTGCCGACTATCAGACGTATGCCGCGCGGGTCGGGGTTGCGGAGGTCCCCAAAGGCTATGCGGCGGACCGCGAAGTGGCCGGACGGATCTTTCGCGGTATCCTCAGCAATGTGGCTCTGCCGCTGGCGGGCGGCGCGGCTGTTATCCTTGGCCTTGGCGGGTTTGTGGTCTGGCGTCTGCTGCGGCGACGTGCCGATGGGACGACGTCCTCCGGGCGCGGGCAGGTGATCGTGCGTGGGCTGGTCGCTTTAGTCGGCCTGTTCAGCTTGCTGGTCGCGGTCCTCCTCTGGGTCAGGCCGGAGGCCATCGCGGCGACGATGGGGCTGACGGCGGAAGGTCCGGTCGGGCTTGGCACCTTGCGCGCCGACATCGCGGGCTTCTTCGCAGGCGTAGCGCTGTTCTCGCTGTTGGCGGCGGTGCGCAATGACGGGCGGCTGCTGCGACCGGCGCTGTTGCTGTTGGTCCTGGCCTTGGCTGGGCGGGTGCTGAACCTGGTTATGACCGGCGGCGGGTCAGCACTAGTCCAGCCGATGGTCATCGAGATCGTGCTGATCGTCATCCTCGGCGTCGGCTGGCGCGTCCTGCATCGTAAGGCGGCACCGACCGCTTGATCCTCAGCGTCGTGGCGGCTTGGCCATCGGTTCCACGTCTGCGGCGGTAACGGCATCTTTGTAGGTATTGCCGAAGTGCGTGCGGATATAGTTGACCACGTCCGCCACCTGAGCCGGGGTCAGTTGGTCGCTGAAATAGGGCATGCCGCCCTTGCCCTTCTCGATCATGTAGATGGCATACTGGGCGGTGCCGATGCGCTGATTGTTGGCCAGCGCCGGGAACATGCCCGCCCCGACGGCACCCTTGGCGTCGGCCATGTGGCAGGCCTGACAATACATCCGATAGACGTCGGCACCCGTCTTGGGGGTCGACGGTTTGGTTCCGCCGGGGCCGGGCTCATCGGCCAAAGCGGGGAGAGCAGCGACCGCGAGGAACGCCAAAGCGCCGAGGGCGTTAGCGAAACGATGCGTCATCTTCAAGCCTCCAGAGCGCGTTTGTGCAGGCGAGTGATGGCGTCGATGGACGACAGCAGCGAGCCCTCCATCCAACAGCCGACGTAGGAAGCATGCTCGCCCGCCAAGACAATGCGGTCCTCCAGGGCGACCAGCTCCTGATAGTGCTGGCGCCGGGTGTCTTCGTTCCAGCGCGCGCAGCAACCCATCACCCAGGGCACGCGGTTCCAGGCCACGGAGGCGCCGTTCATGAACTCCTTGCGGTAGGTCTTTGGATGGAAAACCTCGCCCTGCGCCAAGGCGGCCTCGATA
This sequence comes from Alphaproteobacteria bacterium, assembly GCA_043743295.1. Lineage (GTDB taxonomy): Bacteria > Pseudomonadota > Alphaproteobacteria > Caulobacterales > Caulobacteraceae > Phenylobacterium. The sequence continues at coordinate 13,646 of JAYTWT010000418.1, forward strand.
CGCGCCTCGGGCGTCATGCCGCCCAGGTGATAGCCGCCCGGACCGCCCGCAAACGCCCCCAGCAACACCGCCGGACCGTCTTGGAAGAAGTTGAAATTGGGATAGGAGACCAGGCTGATCTCCTGGTTGGTGAACGAGTGGCCGCCATAGATGTCCTGGTCTTCCTCCCAGAACCGACGGCGCATCTCCAGGCCGATTTTCACTGAGTTGGAATAGGGCACCGCCTGAATCGCCGCCGTCTTCTTGTCCGACAGGTTGGTTTCGATCTGGCTGAG
>JAYTWT010000419.1:0-7484 GCA_043743295.1 Alphaproteobacteria bacterium
TGGGTTGTCCTCGACCCCACGCAGCGGCTGCTGGGCTGGACCTCGCTGGAGAAGGGTGAGGTCCTGCTGAACTATCTGGCCCGCCTTGGCCCACCTGCCGGACATGCCGGCGTCCCGGTTCACGCCCCGGTCCTCATCGTCCCGCGCATCTTCGAACCGGAGCTCTGCCAACAACTGATCAGTCTTTATCAGGCTGACGGCGGCACCCCTTCCGGCGTGATGCGTGAGAAGGACGGCAAGACCATCGGTGTGCTGGATGACTTCAAGCGCCGTCGCGACATGACGATTGTCGATGAGGCCCTGAACTCGGGTCTTCGGTACAGGATTTACCGCCGGCTGATCCCCCAAATCCGCAAAGTGTTCCAGTTCGAAGCCACGCGGATCGAGCGCTATATCGTCGCCTGCTATGACGCCTCGGACGGCGGCTACTTCAAAGCCCACCGTGACGACACGACCCCGGCGACCGCGCACCGGAAGTTCGCGGTGTCGATCAATCTCAATGCCGAGCAGTTCGAGGGCGGCGACCTGCGGTTCCCGGAATTCGGCCCGCAGACCTATCGCCCGCCGACCGGGGGCGCGGTGGTGTTCTCCTGCTCTTTGCTACATGAGGCGACGCCCGTGACGCAGGGCACACGCTATGCTTTCCTGCCATTCTTGTTTGACGAGGCAAGCGTCAAGATCCGGGATGCGAACCAGCACCTGTTGGTGGCGGGTCTTGACCCAGGCGACGCGGTCTCGACACCGGAACCCGCCGCCGCCGACTGAGGCGTGCTAAGCCTCAGCGCCTTCAAGTCGTGCGGCCGCCAGCCAGCGATCGTGCGCTTTCAAGAGGCCAATTGCGCGATCGTGAAGGCCTGCGGGGTCCAGGTCGCCGAACGGTGCCCGAGCATTCACCGGGCTCCGTGCAAACCAGGGTGCGAACAGCTGCTCCCAACGCGCGATCCGCCATGCGCGGACCAAGTGCGCGCCGTCCCATTCCGGCGTCAGGGACACAGACCCAAAGTCAGTTGGCGGCGGTGGGCCAAAGCCGGGTCCCGTCGAACTCGCCTGCCCAACGCAGCCCCGGCGAGCAAGCTCTGCGGCGATCCTAGCCCCCAGGCCTGCGCCGTCCGCATTCAGTTTGTGCGGGCTGAGCGATCGCAGCCCGTGCTCGATGGCATCCGCCCAGCCCGCCAAATCGCGGGGTACCTCGGCCCAGCCCTCGGCAGAATCGCCATGTCCTGGCAGGTCGAACGAAAGGGTCGCAGGGTCGGTGGGTCCGACAGCATCCGAGTTACCGCCGGCCGCGTGGAGGCGCATGCGCGGTGCGCCCGATTGTCCCGACAAACGCCAGGCCAGGGCCTCGGACCCCACGCCGACAAAGCCCCGGTCGATCAGGGAAGGGGCTGGCGGTGCGACATCGCCCCGATAAGCGGCGAGATGATCCGCTGATGCCACTTGAATCTCCGGCAGGCTCGCAAACCCTCTACCCATCCCGACTAGCGGCTCACGATCCAGGTGGCTCCGCAGGACATCGAACTCCGTCGTGGCGATCAGGGCCGGTGCCTGCAGCCTCGGCAGCCACGCGTCGACCTGGAAGTCGAATGCCGCCTGGTAGGGCGCCCGGTAGGCGTCGCCAGCCTCCAGCAAGTCCATGCAGTTGGCGTGAACTCCGTCCTTCGGTGAAACGGGATAGGCCGACATCCTGGCGCTCGGCGTCGGCGAGCTCCATGGGAAAAACACCACCTGCTCTTCCATTCGCGCCCACAGCCAGGCCATGTGCGACCCGTCCCACGTCGGCGTGAAGGGCGGCAGATAGTTGGCGTTGAAGTCCTCTCGCTCGGTCTCGGTCCAAGCGGGCAGACCTTCCAGCGAGACGGCGGCGGTACGTTCCGGATAGAGCCCCGCGAAGACGCACGCGGTCGCCGCGCCGGTATGAAAGCCGTAGAGCCCAACGCGCCTGAGCCCCAGCACGTCGGCCAGCCCGGCCAGATGCCGCGCATAATCTGCGCTAGTCGGCCGCTCGCCCGGCAGTGGATCAGATCGCCCTGCCCCTGGCGTGTCGGGCGCAATGGCGCATAGGCCCCGCGCGGCGCAGGCCTCGGCCACCGTAGCCACGGCACGGGACGCCTGGGGCGAGCCGTGCAGGACGAAAACAGCCGGTCCCTCGCCATAGCGCCGATAGAGGACTTGGCGACCTTCGACGATGGCGAAGTGGCGCGTACCCGCTGTCATTCCTCAGCGATCCGAACCAAAGCCTTGCCCTGGTTCTCGCCGCGCATCAGCCGCGCGAAATGTTCCGGCGCACTTTCGATCCCGTCACCAACATCCTCGACGAATGCCAACCGGCCCTCCGCCAGCCAAGGTGTTGCTATCGCCACCCATTCGGCCCAACGCGGATAGTAGTCATAAACGACCAGCCCCATCATCGCCGCACGCTTGCCGATGATCATGCCGACGGGCATCTTCGCCGGGGGCGCTTCGGCGTGGTAGTGCTCGGCCATCCCGCAGAGGATAACCCGACCGTAGGTCTGCAGTCGCTGCATCGCCGGCATCAGGATCGACAGGCCAACATTCTCGAAATGCACCGTAGGGCCGGGTGAAGCAGCCTCCGCGAAGGCGGCCTGCCAGTCCACCGCGCGATAGTCGATGGCTGCGTCAAAACCGTAGGTATCCCGAACCAGGGCGCACTTCTCCAGCCCCCCTGCGATCCCCACAGCGCGCGCGCCCAGTAGCTTGGCGATCTGGCCAGCTGTGCCGCCGACAGGCCCGGCGGCGGCGTCTACGGTGAAGATGTCGCCAGGCCCGACCTTGGCCAATTGAGTCACCCCGGCCCACGCCGTCAGGCCCGGCATGCCCAGCACTCCCAGGTGCGCTGAGGCGGCCAGGTTGCGCGAAACCTTGCGAACCTCGGCGACCGGCATAAGCCCGCGTTCTGCCCAGCCCATCTCGCCCACCACCAGATCGCCGACCGCGAACCCGGGATCGGCGGACCCGATCACCTCACCCACCGAGAACCCAGGCAGGCTCTCGCCCGGCATCGGCGCAGGCTCACCCATGTGACGCCCCCTTATGCGCGAGCCGATGTAGGGGTCCAGCGACTGATAGAGCGCGCGCACGGCCAGTCGACCAGCCTGCGCCATAGGCTCGGGCCGCTCGACGATCTCGAAATCCGCAGCCTCAGGCAGGGCCGCGACCGGATGCCTAAGAACGACCTCCCGATAGGCACTCATGCCGCGATCACCTCGACCAGAATTTCGTCGGGCGCGCGCAAAACGCCGGACCGCCGACCGCCGTACAGCGCGCCTTCGCGGACCGTCGGGGGTGCAATCCAATCACCCCTTATGGCGTCGAAGTCCGGGTGAAACAGACTGGTCATGGCGATGCCCGGCGGTAGAGCGCCCGTCTCGCAGGGCCGGACCGTGGCGGCAGCAGGATACTGGTCAAACTCCAGGAAGCAGTCGCGTCCATGGATACCCGTCGCCAAACGGTGCTTGGCATCGTCCTGCAGGCCGAACGCCTTGTTGATCATCGAATAGACGATCTCCATTTCGCGCCCGGCCTTGATGCCCAAGGTCTCATCGAACCATCGCATGGAGGTGCCCATGTCCGAACAGGCCATCACCAGGATGAACAGCTTGTCGATCAGGCTGGCGGCGCGCGGCAGGTCATAGTCCGGCAAGTCGGAGCGTATCTGGGTCAGATAGACGATCTCAGCGTCGGGCCCGCGCACCTGCATCGGGAAGATGGCGGGCAAGCCGTCCAGCTGTTTGGGCGGACCGATGATCTCGAACGGCGAGCGTTCCATGCGTTCGTTGACGGCCAGGGTGTCCTGAACACAGATCTCGATGGCCGCCCAGCCATAGGTGCGCAAGGGCGCATAGTCTGCCGGAACATCGCCCTCCACAAACCGAACGAACACCTCCGCGCCTGAAGCGGGCTGAAGGACCACATAGCGCCGCCCCATGCTGGCGGGTGCCCCCCACGCGATAGCCAGATCGGCGGGCACAATCCCTCTTTCTACCACGCTGTAATCCAGCCAACGGACATAGCGTTCTGCCGAAGCCTCAACGTCTTGCGTCGTCAAGGTGGCGGCGCGCAGCAGCTTCATCTCTTGTCCCCAAGGCTGATCCGGGAAATGGTATAGACTTATACCATTTGCTGTCGAGAGGCCCCGTCATGCCCGCCTATATGATCGTTACCGCCAAGCTGAAAGATCGCGACGCCTTCATCGCTGGCTATGGCAAAGCCGCGGCCGAACTGTTGCCGAAGTTCGGGGGTCGCTATGTGCTACGCGGCCCCGGGGCGATGCTGCTTGAAGGCGACTTCGGCGACGGGGCTTCGATGGTGATCTCCGAATGGCCGGATAAGGCGGCGGCTTTGGCGTTCTGGAATAGCCCGGAATACGCGGCAGCGCGGGTGCTGCGGGATGGCACGGCGGATGTGCAGGTGCTGTTGATCGAGGCGGCGGCGATCAGCTGACCGACGCGGTGCGATCCTGTTCCTCTGGGGGTCGATCGATCAGGTTGATCAGGACGCCGTCGGGATCGCGCAAGCAGACCTCGAACTGCTGACGATGCGGCATAACGAACAGCGTTGGGTCCGGCGACCAACTCGCTCCGGCTGCGCGGGCAGATTCAACCGCTGCGTGAACCGGTGTGGCATAGAGCACCAGTGCTACCTCGCCCAGCCGAGGCGGACCGTCGCCGCGCGGTAGGGCGGGCTCCGGCGGCGTCAGTTCGAAGAGGCCGATCATACCGAAGTTCGGGCGGCCCGGCGGCTTCACGATCCGGCATTTGCAGGTCGAAGTGGGTGGCGTCTTAAGGGCTGCGGCGGTCGACGGGCCGTCGAGTTCGCCTTCGTAGTAGGTCTCCGTGAAGCCCAGGGCCGCGTAGAAGGCGGCAGATCGCTCCAGGTCTGAGACGAATACCGCTGAGCGGATCAGGCTGGAGATGTCGTGGGTCACGCCTCAGCCGCGGAGATTTCGACCGCGACCTCTTCGGATAGCAGGTCACCGCGAGAATTCGCCTCAACCGCCTCGGCCTCCTGCTGGACGATGCGCAGCACGCGGGTGAGGTACTCCTGCATCCACAGGCCCCGCTCTGCGGCCTGATCGGCGCTCGGGGCGAAGTGCTCGATCTCGTCGCGGCGGACCACGCCCTTGGCCTCCAGCAACCGCTCTAACGTATCGATCCGCTCGCGGGCCACGGCCAGTTCCTGGACGGCCGCCATGGTGATCGCCAGCACCCGCTCAACTTCAGGCGTCAGGAAGTAGGGGCGCTTGCCGGCTGGCTTGTTGGAGGACCGGGCAAGGGCTTCGGCGGTACTCACTTACGCGCGCCGATCACGTGCCAGGCAGCTTTGCGGCCATAGTCCTCGCCCTCGTCGTCCGCAGCGTCTGGGAACACATCCTTGTCGACCACGGCGGTGACGCCATCGTGGATCAGCTTGTCTGTCAAGAACCCGGCCTCGACCAAATAGGCGTCCAGGTCGATCTCGTGCAGCGTGCTCCAGAACGGCTCGTTGTTGTAGAAGGCGTCCCAGTCGCGCATAGCCTGTTCGAACAACGGCATGCCCTCGGCATACTGCGGCTGCTCCACATGCAGGACGATGCCGCCCGGCTTCAGTACCCGATAGCTCTCGCGGAAGATCGCCCGCATCGAAGCATAGCTGAGTTCGTGCAGGAACATGGTCGTCTGCACCCAGTCGAAACTGGCGTCGGGATACCGCGACAGGTCCGAGGCGTCGGCCTGGACGAAATGGGTGTTCTCCACACCCATCGACTTGGCCCGCGCGAGGCCATAGCGCAGCATCGGCGCGCCGACGTCCAGGGCCACCACCTCGGCCTCCGGGAACGCCTGGGAGATCGGGATCACGTTCTGGCCCAAGGTGGCACCGATATCGAGGATCCGTGTCGGCTTGAAATCCGGCAGGTGCTTCCTCACCCACTGCACCACAGCATGGCCGCCGCCGTCAGAATAGCGCCCCAGCGCCCCGCCGGTCGTGGCGAAGATGGCGTGATCGTAGTTGGCCGCACCGGACACGTCACCGGGGAACAGTTCCTTATGATAGCTGCCCGGCATGCAGTGATGATCGACCGCTGAGATATAGCGTGGAATTTTCAGGGTTGGGTCCAGGTCAAGCCGCGGGTCGCCTTCCGTGAGGGTGCGGGCCTGAGCGGCCAGTTGCTCGGCTTGGCGGATGGTCGTCCAGCGGCCAGCCTGTTGGCGCTGTTCCATGGTCAACCGGCGCAGCGCTGACCAGGTCTGAAAGGTCGGGTCCTTCAGCAGCGCCTTGCGCACATCATGGCGTGTTGTGGGCCCCTTACCCGTCTCGGCGATCAGCTTAGGCTCGGCGCGTTTGTCCCAGGCGGTCTTCACATGCGGCATTACCCGCGTGGCCAGGTGCCGATTCATGTGCGCCAGGAAGTTCAGCCGCGCGATCTCATCGTGGCTAGTTTCCGGGAACACGCCATGGCGGCCCACAGCTCGATAGTCCGGCGGACCATCATAGGTCTGCGCTGGCCCCGCATTCTTCAGATCGCCGCTGCCGTCCATGGTGGCCTCCTGAAACCGCTTACTCCGCTACATTGTACGCCAGAGCCTTCCCGATCCAAATGGTCTATGTCTATATCATTTGCAAACACACAAAGCCTCGGGAGGACACATGGCGATCACCCGCCTCATCGCGCTCTTCAACCTCAAGCCCGGCGTCAAGATGGCCGACTATGAGGCCTGGGCGCGCGCCAAGGACCTGCCGACGGTGAATGGCCTGCCCTCGATCCGCAAGTTCGAAGTCTTCAAGACCAAGGAAGTGATGGGCGGCGGCGCCAGTCCCTACCGGTACATCGAGATCATCGACGTGCGCGACATGGGCCAGTTCGGAACCGACGTGGCGACCCCGGTCATGCAAGCCATCGCGGCAGAGTTCCAGGGGATGGCCGAGGTGCAGTTCCTAGTGATGAAGAAGATCGGCTGGAAGCGGAAGAAATGACCGGGCGCTTTGCGGGCAAGACCGCCGTCGTGACTGGGTCTGGCCGTCGGGCGGGGCTGGGCGAGGCCATCGCGCGGCGGTTAGCCTCTGAAGGCGCGGCGGTCGTGATCTCCGATATCGGCTCCTCGAAAGATGCCGCCACCCCCGGAGCGATGATCGGGGCTACCGCTGAGATGGAGGCCATCGCCGCCGATATCCGCGCTGATGACGGCCAAGCCTCGACCTGCGTCTGTGATGTGCGCGACTTCGCCGCCGCTCAGGCTCTGGCGAAACACGCGGTCGAGACGCACGGCGGCCTGGACATCTGGGTCAACAACGCCGGCATCGGCTACATCATGAAGCCGCTGCTGGAGGTGACGCCAGACGACTGGCGCGCGGTGATCGACGTCAACCTGACCGGAAGCTTCTTCGGCCTGCGCGCCGCCGCCGAGGTGATGGTGGCCCAGGGGCGCGGCGGGCGGATCATCAACATCGCCAGCCAAGCGGCCAAGTCGGGCTTTCCCCATGCCCAG
>JAYTWT010000420.1:0-2323 GCA_043743295.1 Alphaproteobacteria bacterium
TGCGCGCTACGAGAACGGACGGGTGACCGCTGCGCCAGGATTTGCCGAAGCCTACGGTCACTTCGTCGAACAGGGCTGGAACTCGCTGAGCGCCGATCCGGAACATGGCGGCCAAGGGCTATCCAAGGCGTTGGAGTTGGCGGTGTTCGAGATGGTCCACGCCGCCAACATGGCCTTCGGCCTCTGTCCGATGCTGACTCAGGGTGCCATTGAGGCGTTGGCCCTTCACGGCACGCCGCGTCAAAAGCGTCTGGTGCTGCCCAAGCTGGTGTCCGGCGAATGGACCGGGACCATGAACCTGACCGAGTCCCAGGCGGGCTCGGACCTCTCGGCCTTGACCACCAAGGCCGAGCCGGACGGGACGGGTGGCTACCGCCTGACCGGCCAAAAGATCTTCATCACCTGGGGCGACCACGACGCTGCCGACAACATCTGCCACCTGGTTTTGGCGCGCACGCCAGACGCGCCGCCCGGCGTTAAGGGGATCAGCCTGTTCCTGGCCACCAAGAAAGAGGTCAAGGAGGACGGTTCGCTGGGTGGGCTGAACGATCTGCGCGCCGGATCGATCGAATACAAGCTGGGTATCCATGGCTCACCGACCTGCGTCATGCTGTTCGAGGGGGCGCAGGCCGAACTGGTGGGCGAGTTGGGCCAGGGCCTGCCGCATATGTTCGTGATGATGAACGCCGCGCGCTTGCAGGTCGGCGTCCAGGGCGTGGCCATCGCCGAGCGGGCGTTCCAGCAGGCGCTGACCTTCAGCCAGGAGCGCAAGCAAGGCCGCACCGTCTGGGAAGCCGACGGCGCGATCTATGGCCACCCGGACGTGCGCCGCACCTTGATGCTGATGAAGGCCAAGATCGAGGCGGCTCGCGGCATCTGCCTAGCCACCGGCGTGCTCGCCGATCTGGCGCGGTTGGCCGAAACTGCGGACGAGCGCGACGCCGCCAAGGCTCGCCAGGAACTGCTCACGCCCATCGCCAAGGCCTGGTCCACCGACATCGGCGTCGAGGTCGCCTCACAAGGGCTGCAGTTGCACGGTGGCATGGGCTTCATCGAGGAGACCGGCGCGGCTCAGCACTATCGAGATGCCCGTATCGCCCCGATCTATGAGGGCACCAACGGTATCCAGGCCATGGATCTGATCGGGCGCAAGCTGCGTGGCAACGGCGGGGTCACGATGCGGGCGCTGTGCGCGGATATGGCCGTCACGGCGGACACCCTCAGCGCGGTCCCTGAACTGGAAGCGGTCGGACGGCGCCTAGCCGCGGGGATCGCCGCGCTGGAACGCGCCACCGGCGCCCTGATCGCCGCCGACAATGCTGCCGCCTTGAGCGTCGCTACGCCCTATCTGCGTCTCGCGGGCGAGGTCGCCGGAGGCTGGATCCTGGGTCGTCTGGCGTTGGCGGCTGCGGGTTCTGACGATCCCTGGCTGATCGCCAAAGGTGCCCTGGCCCGCCTCTACGCCAGCCAGGTGCTGACGCAGGCTCCGGGTCTGGCCGACGGGATCTGCGAGATCGAGGGCGACTTGCAGATCACGCCAGCCTCGGCCCTAGCGGGGTAGCGCTTAATACCCTGGCTTGGGTGTTGGCGCCCGGGTCCGTCGGGCGAGCGGGATACGCTGCGATTCAGGCCGCCTGGAGCGAAGGCAGATCGTGCAGGGCCGTGTCCAGCCCCTTGCCCATTAGGTCGATGAAATTGTCGCGATAGAAGGCTCTACGGGCCGCCTCGCTAACGCCCGCGAGGTTGTCGTTGAAGCGCTTCAGCGGATTGCGACCCCCCTCCACATGCGGGAAGTCCGACGAGAACAGCACCATCTCCTGGCCAGAGTTTTCCATGATCCAGCGGACGTCCTCGTGCGGATAGGGCGTGACGCGGAACTGGCGGCGCAGGATTTCGGAAGGCGTGCCCGACAGGGTTTGCAGGCGCTCCTCCTTGCCGAACGCCGCGACGCCTGAGTCCAGGAACTTCATCAGGCTGGGCAGCCACGAAGCGCCCAACTCGATGGCCCCGAACTTCAGACGTGGGAAACGATCAAACACGCCGTCGATGACCAGGGCCGACAGCGTCTGCCAGACGCTGAGCGGGATCGACATGAAGCTGAGCGAGGTGAAGTTCTCGTCGCCCCCGTGGAAGTCCTTCACGAACGGCAGGCCGTTCTCAAGGTAGTCCTTGTGCATCTTCTCCTCGCCACCGACGTGGAACAGGATCGGCAGGCCGGCCTCCTGGACCAGCGCCCACAGCGGATCCAGCTCGCGGTGGCTGGGCGAGAAGCCGGGCGGGTGGCGCGACGGGATGATGATGCCCTTGGCGCCGAGCGCAATGG
>JAYTWT010000421.1:0-8756 GCA_043743295.1 Alphaproteobacteria bacterium
GTTTGCGTCACAGACCTTGAGGCTCAGGTCATAGCGCCATCGGGTGAGTTGCGCGATCTGTTCGGCCTGACCGTCGCCGAGATTCGGTTGGCCGCCGCTGTTTTCGAAGGCTTGAGCCTTCCCGAGGCCGCCGAACAATTCGGGATCAGCATCAACACGGTCCGCTTCCAACTTGCCCGTATCTTCGACAAAACCGGTGTGTCCCGGCAGGCCGAACTGGTTAAGCTGATGATGCGACTGTCCAGCAGCCCCGCGAGCTAAGGTCTGAGTCGATAACTTGCAACCCAGGCGCGATTATTGATACGTCCTCGGACGATTGCTTCCAGCGTCAGCGAAAACCTAAGTCATTCCCGTCTGTTAACGCCGATTCAGGATGTCTGTCAGTCTTACCTTAAAGCCCATGGGCTAGGTTAAGGCTCATGGCGTGTTCCCTGCGCCGAGCTCCGGAGCCCGGATTCCGTGCCCGAATTAACTGATACCAGCGACCGCACCCTCAAGGTGCTCCACGTCGACGACGATCCGATGAACCTGCGCGTCGTGCAGGAAATCCTGGGCGCGTTCGGGCACCTCGCGGTGATGGCCTGTTCGGGGGAGGAAGCGTTGGAGCGGCTCAGTGTCGAGGCTTTCGACATCATGTTGCTGGACATCCACATGCCCGGCATGACCGGCGTCGAAACCATTGAGCGCCTACGCCACTCGCCCGGTCCAGAACGCAGCCTACCGGTGATCGCGCTGACCGCAGACGTCTATTCGCGGCGCCCAGCTGAGTACATCGCGCTGGGGTTCAACGACTTCGTGTCGAAACCAATCCTGGTCTCAAACCTGATGTCCAGCATCAACCGCTGCACCGCCCAGACTCCCGCCGTCCTCAGCCGCACCGGTTGACTCTAATCGGCGTCCGCCTCGCGGGGCGCTGGCGTTGCCGAGTGGCTCTCGCCGTTCAGCACGGCGGCTAACTGTTCACGATCCAGAGCCCCTTCCCAGCGCGCGACCACGAGCGTCGCCACCGCATTGCCGATGAAGTTGGTCAACGCCCGGCACTCGCTCATGAAGCGATCGACGCCGAGGATCAGCGCCATCCCGGCCACCGGCACGCTAGGCACGACCGTCAAGGTGGCGGCCAGGGTGATGAAGCCGGCACCCGTCACGCCCGCCGCACCTTTAGAGCTCAACATCGCCACGCCCAGCAACAGCAGTTGCTCCTCCAGCGACAGCTGAATGCCCAGCGCCTGGGCGATGAACAGGGCCGCCAGGGTCATGTAGATATTGGTGCCATCCAGGTTGAAGCTGTAGCCAGTGGGTACCACCAGCCCGACCACCGACTTCGCCGCCCCGGCCCGTTCCAGCTTCTCCAGCAGCGAGGGCAGCGCCGCTTCGGACGACGACGTCCCCAGCACGAGCAAAAGCTCTGCCTTGAGGTAGCGCAACAGCTTGAAGATTGAGAACCCGTTGAGCGCCGCGATGGTGCCCAGCACCACCACCACAAACAGGATCGAAGTTCCATAAAAGGTCGCCACCAATGCCGCGAGGTTGATGATCGAGGCGATGCCGTACTTGCCGACCGTGAATGCGAACGCCCCAAACGCCCCGATAGGCGCGGCCCGCATGAAGATCGTAACCAGCCGGAAGAACGCTTCTGCCGTGGCGTTGAGCACCTTCAATGCCGGCTCAGCCCGTTCGCCCATCAGGGTGAGGGCAATGCCGAAGGGTATCGAGAAGAATAGCACCTGCAGGATATTGCCGTCGACGAATGCGCCCACCACCGAAGTCGGGATGATGTCCATCAGGAAGCCGACCACCGTCATGTTGTGGGACTTGGCCGCATAGCCCTCGACCGCCTTGGCATCGAGCGTCGCTGGATCGATGTTCATGCCCGCGCCCGGGTGGACCAAGTTGGCGACCGTCAGGCCAACGACCAGGGCGAAACTGGAGACCACGAAGAAGTAGGCGAAGGCTTTTAGCGCCACGCTACCCACCTTGCCGATGTCGCGCATGCCAGCGATGCCGGTGACGACGGTCAGGAAAATCACCGGCGCGATGATCATCTTCACCAGCTTGATGAAGGCATCGCCCAGCGGCTTCAGCGACGCGCCGAAGTCGGGCCAGATATGGCCGATAAGCGCGCCGAGTGTTATCGCCACGAGAACCTGCACATACAGCTGAGCCCAGAGCGGCTGTTTCTTCGCCGGTTCCGCCGCCGCTATCGTTCCTGCCACGCGATTCCCCCAGAACTGGTTCGCGGCAAATCTACCCCCAGGATGCAGTCCGCGTCTCGCCCACTGCAGCCGATCAGAAACACTTGCGCAAAATGGCGGGTCCACGCTGCGAATTAAAAGATAGGGAGAATGGCCGTGATAGATCGCAGAAGCCTGATGATTGCGGGTGCAGGTGCGCTGGCAGCTTTGCCCGCTTGGGCGAAGATCGCCGTGCAGCCGGCGACGGCCGTAGGGTTCAGCGCGAGCGGCATCGCTGACCTCAACGCCCAGATGCATGCCCTGGTCGATCAACAGAAGCTGGCGGGGGTGGTCACGCTGCTGGCCCGCAAAGGCAAGGTGGTGAACCTCGACGCCTATGGCCGCCAGGATGTCAGCGCGCCACCACCGATGACCTCGGACACAATTTTCCGCATCGCTTCGATGACCAAGCCGATCGCCGGGGTGGCGATGATGCAGCTCTACGAACAGGGCAAGTGGAAGCTGGACGATCCGGTCGCCAAACATATCCCCCAATTCACGGGCCTGAAAGTGCGCACCGCCGATGGTGGGTTGGTCGAGCAGAGCACGCCCATGACCATGGCCCAGTTGATGAGCCACACCGCCGGGTTCGGCACCAGCGCGCGCTACGAGGCCGATCAACTGGCGGCTGGCGACTTACAAGCCATGATCGACAAGCTGGCGAAGCTGCCACTTTTCAGCCAGCCGGGGACGGACTGGGCCTATGGGCCTTGCGTGAACATCCAGGGCTATGTGGTGGAAAAGCTGTCGGGTCAAAGTCTCGACCGCTATGTGCAGGATCATATTCTGACGCCGCTCAAGATGCCCGACACGGGGTTCTGGGTCGACCCCGCCAAGGTGTCGCGCGTCGCCAGGATCCACACCTATGCGCAGGGTAAAATCGTTCCGGCTGGCGAAGCGCGGGTCCAGACGACCAAGCCGCTGTTCCTGTCCGGGTCCGGTGGCTTGTCGTCTACAGTCTCGGACTATTTCCGGTTCTGCCAAGCTCTGCTGAACGGCGGCGAACTTGAGGGCGTGCGGATCCTGAAACCCGAAACCGTCAAGCTGATGCGCAAATCCGTGCTCAAGCCCGGCATTGGGATTGATCTCTACGGGCCGGTCCAGAAGGGTCTGGGCTTCGGCATGGACTTCGCTGTTCACGAGCGGCCCGCTGTGAGCGGCCTGCCGCACGGCCAGGACAGCTACTGGTGGGGCGGCGCATTTGGCACCTGGTTCTGGATTGATCCGACCAATGACATCGTGTTCGTGGGTATGATCCAGAACCTGCAGGGGTCAGTCCCTGGGGGCGGTACACCGGCTGTTCGGGACATCTCGCCAGCGGCTGTCTATGCGGCCCTGACAGACAAGAAGGCCTAACTATGCGCGCCCTCCTCTTGCCCTTGATCCTCGCCAGCCTCTGCGCCGGTGCCGCGAGCGCTCAGGCCTACAAGGCCCCCCGCAATGGCTTCGGCCAACCCGACTTCGAGGGGGTCTGGACCAATGCTTCGCTCACCAGCCTGGAGCGTCCAGCCCAGCTCAAGACCCGTACACTGACCGAGGTCCAGGCCAAGGCAGCAGAAACGGCGCGGGCGCGGATGATGGCCGCATCAAACCGCCCCACCAATCCCACCGACGGTGCCCCGCCCAAGGCGAACGACCCCGGCGGCTACAATACGGTCTGGATCGATCCCGGCACCAGCTTTGGCCGGATCAACGGCGAAATCGTCACCGCATGGCTGGTGGACCCCGTCGACGGCAAGCTGCCCTACAGTCCGGCGGGGCGAAAGCTGTTCGCCGACACCTTGGCCAGCGCCCGGACCAACTTCTCGGGTCCTGAGAGCCGCCCACTTGGCGAACGCTGCATCCTGGGGTTCGGCTCGACCGCCGGGCCGCCGATGATGAATGTTCTCTACAACAACAACTACCAGATCCAGCAGTCACGGGACCACGTGGTCATTGTTGTCGAGATGAACCATGACGCCCGCGTGGTCGCCCTGGTCGGCAAGGACCATAAGCGCCCCGGTTTCGCGACCTGGATGGGCGAATCCATCGGCTGGTGGGAGGGCGAGACGCTGGTCATCGAGACCACCAACTTCAATCCGCAGGAGTCGTTGCGGCCCTATTTCGGTGCCAGCCTGTTCCTCTCGCCGGACGCCAAGGTGACGGAACGCTTCACCCGCACCTCGGCCAAACAGATCGTCTATGAGTTCCAGGTCGAGGATCCCAAGGTTTTTACTCAGACTTGGCGCGCCCAGATGGCCATGAACGCCACTCAGGGCCCGGTCTACGAATACGCCTGCCATGAGGGCAACTACGCCCTGCCCGGCATCCTGGCCGGGGCCCGCAAGGCTGAAGCGGACGGCAAAGCGCCGGAGGCCATCGACCTCGCGGAATAGGTCAGAACCAGGTGAGGTCCGTGCGTTTGCCTCCGGCGACGAGGCCCTTCAGGCGCGCCTTGCCGTCGCGACCGATGGAGAGAATCACGTAGGCCTCAGGCGGGACAGTGCGAGTCTGCAACGCCTTCTGGATCGCCTCAGCCTGGGCCTGATCGACATGAAGACGGTCGACGCCAACGTCGATCTGAATTGTGGACGCCTCGGGGTTGGAACTGTGCTTCGGATCGATAACCGGGCTTTCACTGAGACAGGTCAACCTGCCGATCACTGCAATGGGACCATGCTTCAGCGCCTCAGGGCGACTGGCCGTCTCCGCCACGGCTTCGTCGTGCTGCCCCGCAGGTGCCAGAGCGACCCAGCGTTGGCTACGGGCCTCACCCTCGCCTATCCCCGGCGGACATTGCACGCTGCCAGGGCGGTTGGATTGGATCTGGAACTGGACATAGTGACCGGTCAGTAGCTCGCGCGGATCATAGCCGGTGATCGACAGCGACACCTCGTCGCCCTCGGACCGCGCCGTGCCCTCGCGGATCACGAGCCCAATCAGCGCGGCGACCAGCAGGCAGGCGACGACCAAAATCCGCACCGGAGCCTTGGGAAATCTCATGTTCCCTGCCCGCGCCGTAAGAGAAACGCCAGGATCAGGACGGCTGTTGCGACACCGCCGAACACCGCCGCCGAGGTCATCAGGCCAACGCCCAGATTGAACAACAGAAGCGCGCCCGACGCGACCAGCCCCAGCACACCGACAGCCGTCACCATAGGGTGGCGATCCTGTCGCCCTAAGACGACAACACCAATCGACAACAGCATCCACGTCAGGCTGTGAGGCACCCCGCCCCATTTGACGGAGATACCCGAGATGCCGAACCAGAATAGGGCGCCGGTGACAAACCAGCCGTAGAGCACCCCAGCAGGGCCCTCCACCCGAAGGCGTATTGCACGGGCGGCAAAAGCGGCGAGTGCTAGTCCTGCGGCGGCGATCAAGAAAACCTCACCGGCGCGCCATCGTAGCGCTTCGTTCGCGCTCAAGACGGCCACAGCGCACGCCAAGCCCGCAACATGCGCCAGCGCCTGCGAGCGCCAGCCTAGCGCGACCAGGGCGCTGACCGGCGCGGCGTAGATCAGCCATCCTGGCCACACCGCAGTGGTGCCGAAACGTCCGATCTGTGCCACATCGCCAAAACCCAGGAACACCAGCCCAACGGCGATCGCCCAGGGCGAACGCCCCGCCAGCCCCAATAGGAGGCCTGCGGCTCCTGCACTGCGCAGCGCCGCAGGCGGGTCGCCTGCAATATCAAAGATCTGGCCTGTCAGGCCGATGGCGGCCGCGAACACCAGCGCTGCGACGCTTAACAGAACCTGCGATACAATTGGTCGCCTACGGTCGCTGAACCAAGCCGCCCCGCCCGCTGCGCCCAGGAACAGCGTAAGGATCATTACAAACCGGGCCAGCCTAGGGATCTCACTCCAGTTCGCCGCCACAAACGCGATCGCGGCGACACCGGCCAAAAGCCCGCCCAACACGCCCAAGACCGTTGCGGCATCCAACCGTGGCGTCTCGCCCACCGAATCAAGGATCGGCGCGCGGCTATCGGCCGCCACCAGCCCGGTCGCAATCCAACCGTCCAAGTCACGCGTCAGCCGGTCTCGATAGCTCGCCATAGCGTCTCCTGGCGCGACGATGCCGGGTTGCGACCTTCATGGCAATTCGGGGTACCAAACGATTTACGCCGTATTGTCGCCTTGATTGGTTGACCCGAGGTCCGCCATGCCGGACATTCGAAACCAAGCGCCATCAAGGCGCTATGAAATTGGGTAAGGGGAACGTCCAGATGCTATCGAGGAAGAGCATTCTGCTGTCATGCGTCTTTGCAATGACGGCCATGTCGAGCGGCGCGGCCTTTGCGCAATCGTCCAACGAAATCGAAGAACTGGTGGTCACCGCCGAAAAGCGTGAGCAGTCCCTGCAGGACGTTCCCGTTGCGGTGTCCGCCTTCACCGATGAGCGGCGTGAGCTGGTCGGCATCAACTCGGTGCAGGACCTGACAAACTTCACGCCGGGCTTGTCCTATTCCACCAACAACGACCGAATCGCTCTGCGCGGTATCGGGCGGTTCTCCAACAATCGCTCCGTCGAAGGTGGCGTGGCGCTCTATAACGACGGTGCCTACACCTCCTCGGTGACGGCCTTTGCCTCGTCGACACTGTTCATTGAACGCACCGAAGCGCTGCGCGGCCCGCAGGGTACACTCTATGGCAAGAACGCCATCGGCGGCGCGCTGAACATTATTTCCAAGCGCCCGACCGACGAATTCTATGGCGAATTGCGCGGCACCTACGGCAACTACGACACCAAGATCATCGAGGGCGCCACCTCGGGTCCATTGCTGTTTGGGACACGCGGCCGCCTCGCAGCATCCTGGAGCAATATCGGCAAGGGCACCTACACGAACCTCAATCCGAACGGCAAGGACGAGGGCAACCGCGGCACCTACTGGACGGTTGAAGGCCAATTGGATGGCAAGATCACCGACCGTTTCGAATGGTGGGCGAAGGCGTCAACCACCGAGTGGCACACCCTGGGCCGCGGCCCAGGCGGGCGGACCACCGCGACCTATGGCATCCGCGACAACATCAACCCGATCACGGCAACCCTGACGCCGAATGCCGCGGGTTTCCAGGGCCCGCTCGCGCTGCCAGGCAACACCTGTCAGCTGTGCTTCAACACGGATGACGGCAACTATATCAACCTCGAAAGCAACACCTACACCGTCAATGCGGCGTTCCACGCTGACAGCTTTGATGTGAAATATACGGGCGGCATCAATTACTATGACTATCGCCTGCAGACCGACGCTGACGGCACCTCACGCCAGGCGCCGTTCCTACTGCCGATCCCGGCACGGAACCCTATCACCACGGCCTTAATCCCCGGCCAGACGACCAACGCCCTCTATTTCCCCCGCCAACACAATCAGTACGAGGAAGAAGTCTGGTGGTTCTCGAATGAGATCGACATCACCTCGACGACGGATGGGCCCCTGCAATGGCTGGTCGGCGTCTATCAGTTCCGCGAAGGCTCTAACTATACCCTGACCGATGCGCGGTTCCCGGACGATGAGCGCTTTGAGCGGCCCACCACCCAAACCGGCGTGTCCGTCGCGGCCAATCCATTGCGCCGCTATGCGTACGGCACGTCTGAGAACTCCAGCAACTCCTACGCCACATTCGGACAGATCGACTGGCAGGCGACAGAAACCTTCAAGGTCACTGCAGGCCTTCGCTACACCTACGACCGCAAGCGATCGTTTGAGGGCGCACGGTTGATGTGCCTCTACACAGCCAGTTGCCCGATCAGCACCCTGACCGGTCGTCCCGTGGATATCACGGATGCCGCGTCGCCAGGCTCCTCGGTGATTGCAGGGGTTCCAACCCTCGACCGTTCTGTCGTCGGCGGTCTGACCGGCATCTACACCGACCCGACAACCGGCGTCCGTCATCGCCAGTTGGACAACAACTGGAGCGCGGTCACCGGAACGTTCGGCCTCGATTGGAAGCCGGACCCAGACACGCTGGTCTATGCAAAATATTCCCGCGGCTACAAAGCGGGTGGTTTCAACTCAGGCACAACCACACTCAACACCTTTGTCACAACCGATAAAGAAGAGATCGACGCCTATGAAGTCGGCTTGAAAAAGACGTTCAACGGAAACCTTCAGATAAATACCTCGATATTCTATTATGACTACCAGAACATTCAGGTACCGATTTCATTCTTCAATGTGACATTATCGGCAAACCAGACCCAGTTCGTCAATCTTCCGAAGGCCCGCAACTATGGCCTTGAGGTGGAGACGACATGGCAACCGATCGATAACCTGCAAATCTTGGCGAATTATTCCTATCTGAAAGCTGAGGTCCGTAACGGTTGCTGCTTCCAAGATCCGGATGACCCGCGCGGCCTGCAGCCGGACGCCCATCTCTCCGGCAATACGCCGGCCGCATTGGCGCTGACCACAGCGACGGGTGCGTTCAACACTCAGTCACTGAATCAGGACCTGAAGGGCCAGTCGCTGCCGTCCTCGACCCCCCACCGTGTGACGGTCAATGCCAACTACACTTGGAACCTAGACCCTGGAAACGT
>JAYTWT010000422.1:0-1939 GCA_043743295.1 Alphaproteobacteria bacterium
CTGGCCGCGAGCGCAGCGGCCGTGGGTGCGGGTCATGTTGGTCTTGGCCCAGGTCTCGTCGATGAAGACCAGGCGGCGTGGATCAAGCTTGGCCTGATAGCGCTTCCATCGATCCCGCTTGCGGGCCACGTCTGGCCGGTCCTGCTCGGCGGCGAACAGGCTTTTTTTTGAAGGTCACATCTTCCTGGCGGTAGAACCGCCACACCGCGTCATAGCTGACCACCACGCCGCGCTCGGCAAGCTCAGCCTGGATCGCGCGAAGGGTGAGGTCCGGCTGCGCCTTGATCCGCTCCAGCAGCCAGTCCCGCTCGCCAGCGAGCACCGCCCGCCGCGTACCGCCCATCGCAAACGCCGCAGCACTGCCGGTCTCTCGCAGCCGGCGACCCCAGCGGCCCGCCGCCGTC
Source organism: Alphaproteobacteria bacterium (assembly GCA_043743295.1). Lineage (GTDB taxonomy): Bacteria > Pseudomonadota > Alphaproteobacteria > Caulobacterales > Caulobacteraceae > Phenylobacterium. The sequence continues at coordinate 405 of JAYTWT010000422.1, forward strand.
ACGCTTACGGCAAAGCGCTCCGCCGCCTCTCGGGTCGTACCCCCCGACACCACGAACCGAGCCACTCGCTCACGAAGATCCAATGAATAGGGCCGCGTCATACAGGCTGGCCTCCCACCCAGCCTCCATCTTGAATCACGATCCGCAAGCCATGTGAATCCCGATTCCGTCAGATGCGGTCACGCTCTAGCTGTGGATGCTCAATAGGTTGTCCTCGATCAGGCCAAGTCGGCTGATGGGTGTCTGAGATTTTATCCCGCCGTGCGGTCGATGCCAGTTGTAGCGATGCAGCCAGGTGGGGAGCTGGGCGGCGCGGTGGTCTGAGCTGTCGTAGGTCTGTGCGTAGGCCCATTCCCTGAGGCTGGTCTGTATGAAGCGCTCGGCCTTGCCGTTGGTCTTGGGCGTGTAGGGCTTGGTGCGGATGTGCTTGAGGCCGAGCGCGGCGCAGGCGTCGCGGAAGGCATGGGATTTGTAGCAGGCGCCGTTGTCGGTCATCACCCGGCTGACGGTGACGCCGAGGCTGGCGTAGTAGGCCACGGCGGCTTTCAGGTGCGGCACGGCGCTCTCCTTGGTCTCGTCGGGATGGATCTGGCTGAAGGCCACGCGGGAGTGGTCATCGATGCAGACGTGGACAAACTCCCAGCCGACGCCGCGGTTGTTGCTCTGGCCGGCCCGATCGCCGGTCACGCGGTGGCCGGGCTTCTCGAAGCGGCCGAGCTTCTTGATGTCGATGTGGATCATCTCTCCGGGGGTCTTGCGCTCATAGCGGACCACCGGCGCGGGCGGGTCCAGGTCCCTGGCCCGGCTCAGCCGCACGGCCCGCAGGATACGGCTCACCGTGGCCGGCGACACTCCGGTCTCCTTGGCGATCTGCTGGCCACAAAAGCGCTCCCGGCGAAGCGCAACGATCCGCTCCACCACCGCAGGCGGCGTGGGCCGGTGCAATCGGCGCGGCCTTGTGGACCCGTGCTCAAAGCCGCCGGGACCCTCCGCCAGGAACCGCCTCACCCATTTGCTCACCGTCTTCACCGTCGTCGAGAAGGCCGCCGCCACCGCAGATGACGCCTCACCCGCCAGCACGCGGCGGACCATCTGGTCTCGACCCCTCGGCGTCAGTCGGGCATTCTTGTGCACGTCCACTCGGCTCTCCCTCGGAATACTGATGCTTCGCAACCTCAGCTTCCTCGGATCAGATCGAGTGGACAACCTATTGAGAGCTCACATCTAGCGGGGTCGGCGCGGGGCGACTTGGACCGTCACGTCGTCGGCCGGTCCCACGCCGCCCTTGCAGGCCGCCGGGCGGTAGGTCAGGTCGTAGCAGAGCCGCACGTCCTGCAGCCGGCTGTCGCCGGTCAGCCGGATGTTGACGCCCTCGCGGGCAAACCGCGGATTGGCCTTCACGAAGGCGTCCCGGATCTGGCCGGCGGTCATGGCCGCGGCCATCGGCGGCAGCTTCAGCCCGCGCCACAGCTCCGACGCCTGCCTGAAATAGGCCTCGGGCGAGGACCAGCCACAGGTCCCATGCGTCGCCCACT
>JAYTWT010000423.1:0-4002 GCA_043743295.1 Alphaproteobacteria bacterium
CAATCTGTTCCTGCATGTCGGCGCGCCCGGTGCGGACGGCTATCACCCGCTTTGCAGCCTGATGACCTTTGCCGATGTCGGGGATCGGATCACCATGCAACTGGGGGAAGGGCGGGTGGTTGCTCATGGACCGTTCGCCGAAGGCCTCGGCCGCGAGTCCGACAATCTTATCATCCAGGCGGTTCGGGCCTTTGTCGCCGAGTTGGGCCATCCGATGTCGGAGCTGGCCTTCTCGCTGGAAAAAAATCTACCCATCGCCAGCGGGCTGGGCGGCGGCACCAGCGATGCCGGCGCAGCGCTGCGGTTGATCCGTAATGTCTTCGCGCCCCAGATCGACGATGCCCGACTGGAGGCGGTCGCGGCGCGGCTAGGGGCCGACGGTCCCGCGTGTCTTTGGGCGCGCCCGGTCGTCGCAGAGGGACGGGGAGAGCGCCTGTCGCCCGCGCCAGCTATGCCGTTGCTTGATGCCGTGTTGATCAATCCTGGCGTCGCGATCTCGACCCCTGCGGTCTATCGCGCGTTCGATGCGATGGGCCAATTTCGTGACGTGACGCCTCCGCTGATGCCGGACACCTTCGAGGATGTGCAGGAAGTTGCGGCCTGGCTGGCGACCCAGTCCAACGATCTGCAAGCGCCCGCCGTGGCCCTTGCCCCTGAAGTTGGCGATGTCCTGGCCACGCTTGAGGGTGAGCCCGAGGTATTGCTGGCCCGTGTTTCGGGTTCGGGCGGCACCTGTTTCGCCCTTTGTCCCGACGATATCTCGGCTGAGACCCTCGCTGAGCGCATTGAAGCCATGGCACCGCGCTGGTGGGTCAAACGCTGTCGGCTCAGAGGACCGTGGTAGGTTAACGCAAAACGGGGGCCCCGAAGGACCCCCGTTCGCACCCCCTTTGGCGTCCGGCGAATACGCCGACCCGGACGCCGCTACGCGAGGGAACTTTATGAGTGGTAGGCGCGCTCGCCGTGTTCGACGATGTCCAGGCCTTCCTCTTCGGCTTCCGGTGAGGACCGCAGACCGACCGTGTACTTGATGATCAAGAACACGATGCTGGAGGCCACCGCCGACCAGATCACCGTGAACCCGACGGCCTTCAACTGGGTCATGAACTGGCCCATCATGGTGTAGCTGGCCAGAGCGTCGCAGGTCGAAATATCGCCGTCGGCCGCGCAGGTTGCGTAGTCCACGATACCCGCGCCGCCGAGCGAGGCGGAAACCAGGATCCCGGTGCCCAGCGCGCCGACGATGCCGCCGATGGCGTGGATCCCAAAGGCGTCCAGGCTGTCGTCGTACTTCAGCGCATTCTTCACCACCGAGCAGAAGAAGATGCAGATCGGGCTGACGACCAGACCCAGCACCATCGCGCCCACCGGACCGGCGAAACCGGCGGCTGGGGTGACCGCCACGAGGCCGGCGACCAGACCTGACGCCATGCCCAGCATTGAAGCCTTCTTACGTGTAACCCACTCGGTCATCGCCCAGGAGAAGCCCGCCGCAGCGGTGGCGATGAAGGTGTTGATCATGGCCAAAGCCGCATAGCCATTGGCTTCAAGGTTCGATCCGGCGTTGAAGCCGAACCAGCCGAACCACAGCAGGCCTGCACCCACCAGCGACAGGGTCAACGAGTGAGGCTGCATCGGCTCGGAGCGGAAGCCCTTGCGCGGACCCAGGATCAGGCAGCCCATCAGAGCGGCCACACCGGCGTTGATGTGCACCACGGTACCGCCAGCGAAGTCGATGGCACCCCAGCCCCAAAGTAGTCCGGCCTTGACCGCAGCTGTCGGCGCCGTCGCAATGGCGTCGGGACCGGGCCACCACCAAACCATGTGGGCCATAGGATAGTAGGACAGCAGCGGCCAGAGCACCGCAAATACCACGCACGCGGCGAACTTCATCCGTTCAGCCACGCCGCCCAGAACCAGGCAGGCGGTGATGCAGGCGAAGGTCATCTGGAAGCAGATGAACACCAACTCTGGGATATAGATACCCGTCGAGAATGTCGCGACGTTGGAGGCTGGCGTTACGCCGGCCAGGAACAGTCGGCTCATGCCGCCTAGGAATGTGTCGTGACTGCCGCCATCCGTGAAGGCTAGGCTGTAGCCCCACATGATCCAGGCCATCATGCCGATGACGCACACCGTCGAGGTCTGCATCAACATCGACAGCATATTCTTCTGCCGCACCAGGCCGCCGTAGAACAGCGCCAGACCGGGTACGATCATCAACAGCACCAGGATCGAAGAGACGAGCATCCAGGTGGTGTCGCCCTTGTCGACGGTCTGGGCAGGTGCCGCGATGGTCGCAGGCGCAGCTGTCGCCGTAGCGGGAGCCGCTGCCGGGGCCGCGACGTCCGCCCCAGGGGCCGCAGCTTCTGCGGCAGGCGCTGCCGCAGGCGCGCTATTCTGAGCGAGGGCTGGAGCGGCCATCGGCCCTCCGAGCATCGCGGCGGCGAGCGCTAGCCCGGCCAATCGCGTTTTTCCAAATAACTTCATTGAACTATCCCCTGATCTCAAGCCTTAGAGCGCTGCAGCGCCGGTCTCGCCGGTCCGGATGCGTACGGCTTCCGAAACGTCGAGGACGAAGATTTTGCCGTCGCCGATTTTGCCGGTGGCGGCTGCGGATTTGATCGCCTCGACCGCCTTGGCGGCCGCCGCGTCATCGACGACAGCTTCGAGTTTCACTTTGGGAAGGAAGTTGATCTGATATTCCGCCCCCCGGTAGATCTCGGTCTGACCTTTCTGACGGCCGTAGCCCTTGACCTCTGAAATCGTCAGCCCCTCGACGCCGGCGGCGACCAGCGCTTCGCGCACGTCGTCCAGCTTGAAAGGTTTGACGATCGCCATGATGAGTTTCATCCGCACGCTCCCCGCGTCAGGCCCGATGGGTAGGCCAACTTCGATTTGAAAAAACCGCTGCGGCCACAGGCGCGGCCCGAGACGACAACGAGTTAACGCTAAGGCTGCGCTGCCCGTCATCGGCGGCTCGGCTGCGCGAAGTGGTCGATATTTGCGCATGTGCACAATAAGTAGGCTAATGATGTTCCATTCGCATATATTTTAAGCACAACGCAGAGGCCGGTCACGGTAAGCGGTTCTTGACGCGCGCGAACGGCGTCGTAAATCCGGCGCTTTCGTCGTCTAACCCTTTCATTCGCGGCATTGAGGCCGCACGAAACGCTCGAGGTTCATGAATGTCGTCGAAGCTAAAGTTTTCCACCCTTGCCTTGGCCGCCGTGATCGCTCTTCCGGGCATCGCCCAGGCGCAAGCGCCTGCAGCGGCCCCCACGGCTGTCGCAAAGGCCGTTACAGCGCAGGGCGACCTTGTGGACACGCTCAAGCTCTCCGGTCAGTTCACCATTTTGGTGAAGGGGATCGATGCGACGAACCTGGCTGCCCTCCTAAAGACCAACTAGAACCTCACTGTGTTCGCGCCCACCGACGCGGCCTTCGCCCTGTTGCCGGCTGAGGATGTTGCCAAGCTGATGGCCGACAAGGCCGCGCTGCAGAAGTTCGTGCTGCACCATGTTGTTAATGCGCCGATCCAGTCCTCGCGCATCAAAGGTACCAAGGGCCAGATCCCCTCAGGCTCGGGTGAACCGATGTTGCTTGACGGTTCGGACCCGAGTGGCGCTCTAAAAGTGGACGGCGGCACGATCATCCAGGCGGATTTGCAGACCGCGAGTGGACTGCTTCAAATCGTCGATCACGTGCTGATTTCCGGGCAGGGCGCCGTTGATCCACCGGCCGCGGTACCTGCCGCTGAGGCTCCCGCTGCCGCCCCCGCACCGAAGGCCTAGACCAAGCGGGACGACGCCCGTTTCGGCGGTTGATGCCACGGTCGGCGGGCCCTATGGTCCGCCGACTTTTTTTGCACCTGCGAACAACACCTCCGATGTCCGACCAGCCACTATCTTTTCAGGGCCTAATCCTGAAGCTGCATGACTATTGGTCCCGCCAAGGCTGCGCGATCCTGCAGCCCTATGACGTCGAAGTCGGTGCGGGCAC
>JAYTWT010000424.1:0-4002 GCA_043743295.1 Alphaproteobacteria bacterium
TAGTATGACCAGGGGCTGCGACCTGTCCGGAAAGCGTGCCGGTAGGCGCGACCTGCGGCCCGTTCGCGCCGCCGAACTGCGGCACGATCTGCTCGATGAAGGTCGGCTTGGGGCCCTGGATCGGATCGTTGGCGATCGACGGCGGTGGGACGCCCTGCGCTGACGCTGCGGCCGACGCGCACGCCAGCAGTAGACCTGCCAGCAGTGTCTCCTTAGTCCCCACGGCGTACCTCGATCAGGTAGTGCGCCACGTCCCGGGAGATCGATTTCTCGGTGTAGACGCCGGTCGACTTGGGCGCGAGGTAGATGCGTTGCCAGCTGGACGTGGGTTCGGTGGGCGACTGCCCGGCGGACAGGAAGCTGGTCCGCAACTGCAGTTGCAGCGGGTCCTTGCTGCAGTTCACCACCCGGGCCACGACCTCGACGGTGTCGGTCTCGGTGCGTCGGGCCTCAACGCCCTGGGCGACGATCTTGCGGCTGAGCGACTTGTCGATCAGCTGGACGCTCTCCAGCGGGATCGGCGTGAAGGCCCCGCGGGTGACGGGCGCAATGACCGCAGCGGCACCGACCGGGCGGTTGGCCTTGTAGAAGTCGCACTTCAACTGGGCCTGCGGGCGCACCTGAGCCTCAACGGTCGCGGCTGGCAGGAGGGCTCCCAGCGCAATGGCGGCGAAAATGGCAGGACGGCTCTGGTTCACTATTTCTTCTTCAGCTCCGTGTTGGGCGCCAATTCCGGGACGGCGTAAACAGCCGCCTCGCGGTTCCAGGCAATGCTACAGGTGCCGCGCGGATCGGACCTCGGCTCTAGCAGGGTCGTCGCGACCAGGCCCGCAGCAGAGACGTATTCGATCTGGCCGAAAGTACCGATTGGTGGGCTGGTTACGAACATTAGCGTCTCAGGCAAGTTGTCCCAGTATCGCGTATCGGCCTGCGGCTTGGCAGCGGCAGAAGCGGCGGCCGAGAAGAGGCTGAGCGCCCCCATGGCCATCCCAGCATAGGCCATGGTGTTGGCTCCACCGAAGTTTTGGGACGCCAGACTGTTGGAGGTCTGCATGGCGATCAAGGCGGCCTGTCCGGTGCCGCTGGCGAAATTGGCGGTGCTGGACTTGAAGCTGGCCTTGCCAGCCAGGATGGTGTCGACCTCGCGCCCCCCCCGGGTGGCGGCCTGGCGATAGAGGCTTTCGCCAGCTTGGCCGGTCAGCTCAGCGTCGGATAGCCGGAAGGTGACCCGGGCCCCGCCCGACACATCGCCCTGCCGATAACGGAGATTCTCCTGGTACTTGCCGTCCGCCCACTTTTGAGGGCTGCGGCCTGCTTCGGAAAGCAGAAGAGTGCGGTCCTCGGGCGCCGGGACAGCGATACTGGCGCTCTTCTGTTTGGCCTTGTCATAGAAATCTTTTGCTAAACCAGGATCGCCTGCGCACTGGCTGGCCCAGCCGGCCAGCACGTCCATCAGGGCGAAGTCGCTGGAATACTGGGTGTCCTCGGCCCACTGGTCCTGCAGCTGGCCGCTCATGAAGCTGGCGCGGGCGTTGTCGTAGTCGCCGTCGTAGAGATAGAGCACGCCACGGTAATAGTAGGCCATCGAACGCTCGTAACCCTCGCCTTTGAAGTCCTTAAAGGCCTCCTTGACGAACTTGGAGCGGGCCTTATCGGCAGACGGATTGTTGGCGTACACAGCTTCGATTTTGGCGAGGGCTTGGTCGAAACCCTCAGCCGCGCTCTTGAAATCTCCCGCGTCCATTGAGGCCAGGCCCGCGCGCATGAGGTAGAGAACCTGATTGCGCTCGCCGTCGAGCATGGCGTGGCGGAATAGTGGGCGGGCGGCCTCAGGCTTATCGGCCAAGTAGGCTTGAATTTGCTCCTCGGTTGGCGGTTTGAGCTTCGGCGCGGCACCTGCGGGCATCGAGGCCAGAGCTAGGCAGGCCGCTGTGACGAAGGTGACGGACTTGCGGATCAAGGCGGCCACTCCTCAGCGGTACATCACGGAATCGGCGGCGACACGGGCGAAGTCGTAGAGGTTGCTCCAGACGATCACGCCGCTCTCCAGGTCGACCATCTCGAAGGTGATCTGGTTGAAGCGCTGGATACGGCCGCTGCCGTCCTGGGCGGCGGAGTCCTCGGAGGTGATCCGACCGGTCAGACGGAAGTCCGCACCGGCCTGTGCTCGGGTCAGGCCGGTGGTGCCGACATCGGTCACGCCCTCGCGCTTCAGTTCGCGCTCCTGAGCGATCATCGAGGCGTACTCGCGACCGATGAAGCTCATGCGGCCGTTAGAGGCGCGGTTCAGGTTCACGCGCAGACGGTCGGTGATGATCCGCTTGTTCAGGCGCTGCGAGGACTCATTGGTGAAGTACTGGTCGTCGATGATCACGCGGGGCGCTGTGGCGCGGCCGGCCAACTGAGGGTTGGATAACATGTCCCGGACCATGCGGTCGGTCATGCCGATTATGTCTTGGCTCTCGATACCGACTCCGGAGACTGGGCCGCGTTGAGATGGGTCTAGTTCCTGAGCTTTCATCCCCTTGTCGAAGGACTTGTCTCTTCGCTGGGCGTTGGCCGAACCGGCCGCCAAAAGCGCGATCGAGATCGCGACAACCCACACGCGTCTGCCTGCAAGTCGCGCCATTCTTATTCGCCCCCCAAAGCTCTTAAGAACAGACTTACCTGTAGGGACGATATGGTCAAGGTTGCTTCGATCACGTGTGGCTAGCTCGTGAAGTGTCCGGAGTTTGTAGCTCGTGAAGTGACCGGATTTGATCTGCGCTCAGATTGAGCGGGATGTTGCGCGGCGCTGGTGGCATGGCGTAGGGGAGGAAATACAGGAATTCAGCCCCAGGACGTGAACCTCTACGACATTGGCTCCCGTTTTCGGACCAAGTAGATGCGAGGTCCCCCGCACGTTCGCGGAATTCAAACCTCCGCAATCTGGAGTCCGGGCTGGCCTTGTTCGGGCTCCATCGAAGTCGTTCCTCGGCGCATTGCGTGGACCTGGTCGATTGAAGGCAATTTTCACAACGGCTCGAAGCCAGTCGCGGGGGTCACACCCGATATCGGACCTTCAGTCTACCTGCCCGAAACTGGACGCTCCCCGCGCCTCTAGAGGACGGATTGCCGACCTCCCAACCTTGCAGCGGCGCGCAAGCGAACGTTGGCGGCTTGGCATTCGCCCGCTTGCGCGAGCCCTTCAGGCAGCCATAACTCGAGGTACGATTAATACCGCTGGAAAATGCGACTCGAGAGCCTCTTTCGTTCTTGGATTGCGCGTTTGGAATGATTGGGCGTTCGGCGACCAACGCTCCGAACGCAATGATCTTCGGGTGTTCGAAAGCGATGCGCAGATATCTAGGTTGCACTGACGAAGCAGGTCGCGTCTATTTGCCTTCAAGGACGAAACAACCGGAATAAGAGCCTAAAATGGCCATTGCGACGACTGCCGATTCGACCGATTCCGCCGTGGACGGCGGCGCTGAGGTCTCAATCTACCCACGATCATACATACGATATGCTATGTGGTTGTTGCTGGGCATCTATATCGTCAATTTCGTTGATCGTTCCGTCATCAACATCCTCGCCGAGCCGATCAAGCAGGATTTGGGTCTAGCGGATTGGCAACTTGGCATGATGAGCGGCCTTGCGTTCGCAGTCCTCTATACGTTCTTGGGCATACCGGTTGCGCGCTTGGCTGAGCACAGCCATCGCCCGCGTATCATCGCTGCGGCTGCGGCGACCTGGAGCCTATTCACGCTCCTCTGCGCCATGGCCGGCAACTTCTGGCAATTGTTGTTGTTTAGGGTAGGCGTGGGGGTCGGTGAGGCTGGCTGTACGCCGCCCGCTCATTCACTGATCGTCGACTACCACCCGTTGGAAAAACGCGCTTCGGCGCTAGCCTTCTATTCCCTGGGGGGCGCCCTAGGCACTTTGCTGGGGTTGGTCCTCGGTGGTCTGGTTTACGACGCCTACGGGTGGCGCGTCGGTTTTCTTGTGGCGGGCTCGCCGGGA
>JAYTWT010000425.1:0-1698 GCA_043743295.1 Alphaproteobacteria bacterium
TCCTCGAAGCTTTCTTCACTCAAGCTTTCGGCCTGCCCCAGAACCCCCGGGACCAGCCGAACGCACGCCTCTATCGCCACCAACGCCGCCGCCTCGCCACCGGCCAGAACAGCATCGCCCACGGCGATTTCCTCGAACCCTCGGGCGTCAAGCACCCGCTGGTCCACCCCCTCGAACCGACCACAGAGGACGATCAGTCCAGGCCCTGAAGCCCAATCTCGAACCTGCGCTTGGGTCAGGGGCCGACCCCGGGCGCTCATATACAAAAGCGGCCGTCCCCGCCGCTCCACACTGTCCAGTGCAGAAGCGATGACGTCCGCTCGCATTACCTGCCCCGGACCGCCACCCGCAGGGGTGTCGTCGAGGAAGCCGCGCTTATCTTTGGAAAAGCCTCGAATGTCCACTGTTTCCAACGACCAAAGCCCTTGCTCGCGCCAGGCTGTGCCGATCAGCGAGACGCCAAGGGGACCGGGGAAGGCCTCGGGAAACATGGTCAGGATGGAGCAGTCGAAGGACATGGTGGGTCAAAGCGCTGGCCAGGGCTCTGCCGTCAAGTGTCAGAAGCCGCTGCGATAGTGACTGAAGTACCCCTCAAGGGTCTTCCCTTGGTCCGCGCACATGCGCTCGCGCGAGGGACGGCAGGGGGTGTTGTCGTAGCGGATGCCCTCTGAGAACACCTCGTTCTGCGTCCAGACGAAGTCGATTTCGCCGGGGCGATCAGCGTGATAGGCATAGCGTACGCCGTTGCGCTCGCCTGACACCACGCCTGCCGATCCCTTCAGCACGTCAGGCTGTGCGGCCTCGGCGATGACCGCCTCGTAGGTCGGTCGGTGGGCGATGAAATTCAGCCGTACGCCCAGGTCCAGCAAGGGTCCGCCGGCCGGGACCATGCCCCCGCAGAAGGCCAGCAACAGTGTAGGCGCCACCCAACCGGTCATCGGCTCGCGCAACATCACCCAGAAACTCCAGGCCAGCAGGCCCGGAACCGGCAACACGACCGCGCTCAGTGCCAGGATCACCAAGGCTTCGCCCGGGACAACCTCGATCAGTCGGCCTGCGCCAACCGCCATGCCGATGACCAACAGCATCCATCCCGCCAAGGCCGTGGCCAGGGGCGTACGCCAGATCGGGCTGTTGGCTTCCGCAGCGTCCCCCATGGTGCCAAGATGGGGCCGACAGCGCCTCCACCGCAAGGGCTGGCCTTGCTCGCCGGGCTCGCCGAGCGTAATCCACCCGCCTTCGCAATTGCAGCATGGCCCAGCCCGTGACCGACGCCGCCCAAACCGCCACTGACGCCACCACCGACACCCTGGTCGAATCTCTCCAACTGGAACGGCTGGAAGTGAACCTCTTTCGCGGAATCACGCCTGACGGCATGGGCCCGCGCATTTTCGGCGGCCAGGTGATCGGTCAGTCGCTGCTGGCGGCTTATGAGACCGTTCCGGACCGGGTCTGCCATTCTTTACACTGCTATTTCATTCGACCGGGCGACCCGCGCGTGCCGATTATTTTCGAGGTCGACCGCTCACGCGATGGCGGCAGCTTCACCACCCGCCGGGTGGTCGCCGTCCAGCATGGCGAGCAGATATTCAATCTCGCCGCCTCGTTCATGACGCCGCAGGAGGGCTTCGAGCATCAATCCGAAATGCCCGCCGGTCCGCATTGGAGCGAGCTGCCGGATGAGGCCGAGATGGCGCG
>JAYTWT010000426.1:0-1679 GCA_043743295.1 Alphaproteobacteria bacterium
CGCCGGCCGCGTCGCCGCACTGTTCCGAAGCCTGCAGGACGAGGTGCGCGCCGGCCTTCCCGACGCCAATGCCCGGCGCCGATTCCTGCGCGCTGCCCTAACTAGTCCGGCGGCGGAGGCGGCGTTGAGGGGCGAAATGGATCGCGCGCGTGGGCTCCTGATCGAAGGCCTCGCTGCACGTCAGGGTCTCGTCGGGGCGGTGAACTATGTGCGTGGTGAAGGTCCCGCCGAATTGTTGACCCTGAGGGCTGTTCGGGCCTTGGCCGCAGCAGACGTCCTGATCTGCGATACGGCTGTGGACGCGGAGGTCCTTGCGCTAGCCCGTCGAGATGCTGAGCGGTTGGAGATCATGTCGACAGAAGGGCTCGCCAGTCTGGTCCTCGAAGGATTGCAGGCGGTCCGACTGACGGTCGGGTCGGCTTGGCGTGACGAACGTCTAGCGCTGGATGCTGCCGGTGTGACCACCGAGGTCCTTCCCGTCGCCCGCTAGACCATGCGCCTTGACAGGGGTGAGCCTGCCGCGCTGGTGTCTGCCGACAAATCCAAGGGGCATTTCATGCGACTTCTGACGTTGACGGTATCGGTGTTGGCCTTGACCTGGGCTGGTGTTGCCTATGGCCAAACCGCAGACCCGAAGATCGCCGCGCGGGTGGCCAAGGTACTGGCGGCGACCCCGCTGATCGATGGCCACAACGACTTACCGGGCGAAATCCGTGGGCGAGCGGGCGGCGATCCTGGCAAGTTAGACCTGCGGTCCGATACCTCGAAACTACCGGGTCAAAGGCCAGGTGGAATCGGCCTGATGACGGATATCCCGCGCCTCAAGGCTGGCAAGGTCGGCGGTCAGTTCTGGTCGGTGTTCATCTCGCCGCAGTTCGACGGCCCCATTGCTGTTCAGATGACGATGGAGCAGATCGACGTCGTTAAAGGGATGACCGTTCGCTACCCTGACGTCTTTGAGATGGCTTACACCGCCGACGACGTGGTGCGCATTCACAAGATGGGCCGGGTGGCCTCGCTGATCGGGATCGAGGGCGGCCACCAGATCAACGACAGCCTCGCCGTTCTGCGCCAGATGTACGCCGCCGGTGCGCGCTACATGACCCTGACCCACGCGGTGAACACCCGCTGGGGCGATAGCGCTACGGCGAATCCCACGCACAACGGCCTGACCCCGTTCGGCAAGGTTGTGGTGGGCGAGATGAACCGTATGGGCATGCTGGTTGATCTCAGCCATGTGTCGGAAAAGACCATGAAGGACGCCTTGTCGGTGGCGCAGGCACCGGTGATCTTCTCCCACTCCGGTGCCAAGGGCGTAGCGGATCATGCGCGGAACGTCCCTGATGATGTGCTGGCGATGGTGGCTAAGAACCGCGGCGTAGTGATGGTCAATTTCGCCACCACCTATGTGTCGGCTGAGCGCAACCGCTGGGCGGCGGACCGCTCGGCGGAACAGGCGCGTTACAACGCCCCGCCGTTCGGGGGTCTATACATCGGCCAACCGGAGCGTGCCGCTGCGGCCCTCGCCGAATGGGACAAGACCCACCCTGGTCCGCCCGCCACGCTCAGCCAGGTCGCCGACCACGTCGAGCGGATCGCCAAGGTGTGTGGATTTGACTGCGTTGGCATCGGGTCGGACTTCGACGGCATCGGCGATACGCCGGTCGGGCTGGAAGGCG
>JAYTWT010000427.1:0-2677 GCA_043743295.1 Alphaproteobacteria bacterium
GACGCGCCGATCTTGATCGACCAGGAGGGCGGGCGGGTTCAGCGACTGGGCCCGCCGCATTGGGGTCGCTACCCTCCGGGCCGTGCCTATGGCCAACTCCAAGGCAATGATCCGCTGCTCAAGCGCGAGATTACCCGGCTCGGCGCACGGTTGATGGCGCATGACCTAGCCGGGCTGGGGGTCAATGTGGACTGTGTTCCGGTGCTGGACGTGCCCGATCCTGCCGGTCATGAGGTCATCGGTGACCGCGCATATAGCGAGACCGCGGACGAGGTCGCTCTGTTAGGCCGGGCCGCCGCCGAGGGGTTGATCGCGGGCGGTGTGTTACCTGTGATCAAGCACATCCCGGGACATGGTCGGGCCCGGTGCGACAGCCACCTTGAACTGCCAGTGGTAGACGCCGATTGGGACGCACTCAATGACCGCGACTTTGCCCCGTTCAAGGCGCTATCCGATATGCCAATGGCCATGACCGCGCATGTGATCTACGCCTCGATTGACGCCAAGCGACCCGCCACCACCTCGGCCAAGGTCCTACGCAAGGTGATCCGGGGTGCGATCGGGTTTGAGGGTCTGCTGATGAGCGATGATCTCTCAATGAACGCACTGAACGGTGGTCTGCGCCAACGCGCCGAGGCGTCATTGAAGGCTGGCTGCGATGTGGTGCTGCACTGCAACGGCCAAATAGCTGATATGAAGGCGGTGGTGAGCGGAACCACGTCGCTTAAGGGCAGTGCGGCGCGCCGCGCTAAGGCGGCGTTGGCTCGGCTGGCCACGCTGCCTGAGCCCTTCGATACGCTGGCGGGCCGCGCGCGGTTCGATGCCGCCTTCGATGGAAGGTTCGCAGCATGAGCGCAGGCTTTCAGCCTTCACTGGATTTCGCCGCAGCGGCCAGTGCTGCTGAGGACGGTGAAGCTCTGATCATCGACCTCGACGGCTATGAGGGTCCGCTGCACGTCCTGTTGGCGCTAGCCCGGACCCAGAAGGTTGACCTCCTGAAGCTGTCGATCCTGAAACTGGCCGAGCAGTATCTGGCGTTCGTCCAGGAGGCGCGCCGGCGCCGGTTCTCGTTGGCGGCAGACTATCTGGTGATGGCGGCCTGGCTTGCCTATCTGAAGTCGCGGATGTTGCTCCCCAAGACGGAACAGCCCAAACCCGATGAAGCGCCGGCTGAAGAAATTGCCGCGCGGCTAGCGTTCCGGCTGGCCAAGCTGGAGGCCATGCGCAGTGCGGCTGATGCGCTGCTGGGAGGGCCGCAGTTACGTCGCGATGTGTTTGGGCGCGGCGACCCGGAGGAGATCAAGGTCATTCCCTCACGTGAGTTCGAGGGTGATCTCTACAGCCTGATGAGTGCTTACATCGGCCAGCGCAGGAAAGAGGCGCACCGCAGTTACAAGCCGGCCCTGCCCATCGCCTATCCTTTGGAAGATGCCCGAGATCGGCTGCGGCGCTTGCTGCCAGAATTGGCCAGCTGGACGCCGCTTACGGGCGTCGCGCCCTTGGGATCGCCGACCACAGGTCCCAGCCGGGCCTCGTATTTGGCCTCGACCCTATCGGCGAGTCTGGAACTGGTGAAGGAAGGCGATCTCGAAGCCCGGCAGTTGGAAGCCTTCGCCGATGTCTATCTGCGTGCACGCAGTCGCGAGGTAGCGGCGTGACTGACCGGTTCGAAACCGCACGGGAGATCGAGGCTCTGCTGTTCGCGGCCGCCGGACCGTTGACGGAGACCGAGATGGCGCGGCGGTTGCCGGACGGCGCAGATGTGGCTGGGGCTTTGGCGGATATTAGCGCGCGCTATGAAGGTCGTGGCGTTGTACTGGCCAACATCGCAGGGGCGTGGCGGTTCCAAACGGCGCAGGACCTTGCATGGCTCATGACCGAGGAGCGCGAGGAGCCGCGCAAACTCTCCAAGGCGGCTCAGGAGACGCTGGCGATCATCGCCTACCACCAACCCGTCACCCGCGCCGAGATCGAAGCGGTGAGGGGGGTTCAGGCCAGCCGAGGTACGTTGGACGTCTTGCTGGAGCTCAGCCTCGTACGGATGCGCGGCCGCCGACGCTCGCCCGGTCGACCGGTCACCTATGGCACCACGGATGCGTTCCTGATCCATTACGGCTTGGCCAGCTTGGTCGACCTGCCGGGAATGGCGGAAATGAAGGCGGCGGGCCTCTTATCGCTCGATCTGCCTGCTGACTTCGTCGTACCTGACCCGAATGCACCGGTTCTGGATGAGGACCCGCTTGAGGCCGACGCGCCGGAATTCCATACTGATTTCCTCGGCGAGGATTGAGTGCGTTGGCGCACAGGCGGCAGACGGACTATATAGCGGCGTAAGACAACGGGCGGGTGGTCAGGTGGCCGACCCTCAAGGAGAGTTCAGCGCATGGGCGCCTTTAGCATCTGGCACATTCTGGCGATCGTCGTGGTCGCCCTGTTGCTGTTCGGCGGTCGGGGCAAGATCTCCGGCATCATGGGCGACACCGCCAAGGGCATCCGCGCCTTCCGCGACGGCCTGAAGGGCGAGGACGAGACAGCGGAGGTCAAGCCACTTCCGAAAGACGAGAAGGATAGCGCGCGTAGCTAGACGCCGCTGCGAATACCGCATTTTCCGTGGCCCGCCTTGATTGCGGCCCACGCTTCTGTTCTAGGCCCCGCCTATGCTTCCTGAAGTCGGCAT
>JAYTWT010000428.1:0-2872 GCA_043743295.1 Alphaproteobacteria bacterium
TATGGCACCGCAGACCTTTCTGGGTGCCGCTGGCATGCCAGGCCTTACCGCATATGTCGGCCTCTTGAAGATCGCCGCTCTGAAAGATGGCGACGTGGTGTTTGTTTCCGGTGCCGCTGGAGCCGTTGGCTCGATGGTCGCCCAGATCGCTAAGGCCAAGGGTCACACCGTGATCGGTACAGCCGGCGGCGCAGACAAAATCGCCTTCCTCAAGGACATCGGCGTCGATCACGCCATCGACTACAAGGTTGAGAAGGATCTGACGGCGGCGCTGGCCAAGGCCGCACCGGGCGGCATCGACGTCTATTTCGACAATGTCGGCGGGGATCACTTGGTCGCGGCGCTGAACGCAGCCAAGCCCTTCTCGCGGTTCGCCCTTTGCGGCGCGATCTCGATGTACAACGCGACCGAAATGCCGGCCGGACCCAACAACCTGATGCAGATGGTCGGCAAGCAGCTGCGCATGGAGGGCTTCATCGTCTCTAGTTCTTGGGACATGATGCCCGCCTTCCACCGCGACCTCGCCCAATGGGTCAAAGAGGGCAAGGTCACCTGGAAGGAAACCGTCTTCGAAGGGATCGAAAAGGCTCCCGACGCGTTCTCCGGCCTGTTCACGGGCGGTAACCTTGGAAAGATGCTGGTCAAGCTTGCCTGATGGTTGGACGCCGCTTGTCGAGGGCGTAGAACCCCTCGACCCATCTCGGGAATCTGGAGCTCTGCCTTGCCGCGCCTATTTAGCGCCTATGTGATCGTCGACTGGAGCGCCGCGGCCAAGCCGACGACGGGCGCGGACTCCATTTGGATCGGCGTGCTCAAGCGCGATATCCGCTTCCGGATGGCCTTCGAGGGCTTCAACCCGTCCACCCGGGCAGAGGCGATGGTCAAGCTGACCGCGATCCTGGATGACCTGAAGAAGCGTGGCGAGCGCGTCCTGTTGGGCTTCGACTTCCCGCTAGGATTCCCGCGCGGGTTCGCCGCCGCCCTCAGCCTTCCCGGCGACGCACCCTGGAGCGCGGCCTGGACCCAGATCGACAAGATGGTCAAGGACAAGGCCGATAACACCAATAACCGTTTTGGCGTGGGGTCTGAGATCAACCGGCGCATGACCGGCGGTCCTTTCCCCTTCTGGGGCTGTCCGCCCAAGGACACACTGACCACCCTGCAGCCCAAGCGTTCGCGCCCGCACGGCGAAGGCGATCTGCCCGAGTTCCGCCACACGGACTTGGCGGCCAAAGGCGCAGCCTCGATCTGGAAGCTCTACTACAACGGCTCGGTCGGCGGTCAGGCGATCCTCGGCATCGCGTTTGTCCGTAAGATGAAGCTCGCGCGCGGCGACGGCTTCAAAGCTTGGCCCTTTGAGACCGGCTTCAAAGCCCTGACAGAAAAGGACCTGGACGGCGTCGAGGTTGTGGTGGCTGAGGTCTACCCTTCGCTTCTGAAACCTACGGGACAGCCCGGCGAGGTCAAAGACCTGACCCAGGTGCGCACCACCGCTGAACACTTCGCCCGCCTGGATGAGGCAGGCAAGCTTGGCGCGGTTTTCGCCCCGGCCAAGAGCACCGACCCCGCCGTCGTCGCCGATGCCGAGCAAGAGGAAGGCTGGATCTTGGGGGCGGGTGCTTAGTTGGCCCGCAGCGCCGCCAAGGCCGTCGGATAGCGTCGTGACACCGGGGCTGAGACCTCACCCAGTTCTACGGTAAAGTCACTAGAACCTTCCGGACTAAGGCCCGTCACGCGCGCGCGATTGACCAGCCAGGAGCGATGCGTTCGGACGAAGCCCCTCGGGGCGAGCTCCATCTCTAACCCTGAAAGTGAGATGCGCATCAGCGGGCGACGGCCGTCGCTGAGCAGGAACTCTGCGTAGTTGCCCGCCGATTGAACGGCCAGGATGTCATCGACGGCTACGCGCACCAGCTTGCTACCGTCCTGAATATCGAACGTCGCCGTCGAGGTGTGGCCCGAAGCGACGACAGGTGCGGGCCGCAGCCGCCACGCCAGGATAGCGATGAAGCCTGTAACCGACGTCGCAAAGGCGATGATGTCTTTGCCAAACTCGAACGGTCCCTCGCGACCCATGAAATGAAAGCCGTAGGTCTCGCCTACAATGGCCGGATAGACCAGGGTGCGAAGGCCAGCACAGATGCCGATGTGGAAAACCGCAAAGCCCATCAGGCCTACTGCCAGAGCTGCTGCCGAGGCAACAGTTCCTCGCCGCTTAGCCCACATCCACGATGCGATAATCCCAGGTACCAGGAAGGCTACCGCCAGCGCCGCGAGGCTGGTCAACTCGTCGACAAATGCGACGACGAGTTCCGTCGGGTCCTCCTGGATACGGCCCAGGATGTTGATGCAAATCACAATGGCGGCCACGCCCATAGCGCAGGCCCAGGCCAGTCCAAGGGCCCGTTGTTCCTCGCCGCTCAGCCCGGAAAACATGCCGCTCGTCACAGCATAGCCGTCGCCGTCCCTGGCGACAGGCCGTCGGTCACCAGAGCCTTGCCCGGAATCCGTCGATGGATGGACTGGAGGCATGTTCTCAACGGACCCGAGTTTCATCATGACCATCGCGCGTTCGATCACGTTCGCAAGCCTACTCGCAATCGTCGGGTGTTCGCCACCGCCGTTGTCCGCCGCGACCGACGTGGACTGGCCCTTCTATGGCGGCGATGCCGGCGGGCAACGCTATTCCACGGCGGGCCAGATCACACCGACCAATGTTCGGAGCCTTAAAGTTGCCTGGACCTATTCCACCGGCGAGATGGCGCGGCATGGCAAGGCGCTGGATCACGCGGCTTTCGAGAATACCCCGATCCTCGCGGGCGGACGGCTCTACGTCTGCTCACAGTTCAATGCCGTGTCGGCGCTGGACCCG
>JAYTWT010000429.1:0-4171 GCA_043743295.1 Alphaproteobacteria bacterium
GCCGTACCCGAGTCGATGACGATGAGGTCGCCTGGATACACGATATGCGCGCCGATCGCGTTGACCAGTCGGTCTGCGCCCGCCTCCGACGGCTTATCAATCCGAACTTCGATCCCGAGATCGACGTTTTCGCCGATCACCATAGGCTCGACCTTTAGGTAGCGTCGGGCCAAGTTGCGCAGATTGAAGATCGACTGCGGCACGACACTGGAAATGATGCAGGCGTCGAAAGCGTCCATCGAAAGCCCAGCCATGCCGAGGAGTTGCGAGAGCCAGACGGCATATTCGTCCGCGGTCCGGGTGGAGTGCGTGGCCGCGCGCCACTGCGCCGTCCAGGCTGCACCGTCGTGCACCGCGAACAGCGTGTTGGTGTTGCCCTGTTCAATCGCCAGCAGCATGCTCATACGCCTCCGAAAAACACATCGCCCGCGGTTATCCGCTCTAGCGCGCCGTCGTCCAGTCTGAGACGCAAAGCACCGTCTACGTCCAGGCCCTCGGCGATCCCTTGCAGCGTGCGGTTGGGCAGGCGCGCCTCACATCGGTGACCCAGACCAACGGCCCTTTTCGTCCAGCCCGCAGCGATCGGTGCGAAGCCCTCATGCTCCCAGGTTTGTTCCCAACGCATGAAGGCCGCGGCGAGAACATCCAGTGCAACGTGGGGCTCGGGCGGCGGGCGGTTCATGTGCTCGGCGAACGCGGTGGCAGGTCGCTCGACGTTCGATGGTGCGTGGGCGAGATTAACCCCGATACCGATAGCGAGCCAAAGCTGCCCGTCGGGCCGCGTCCCGGACTCCACGAGGATGCCGACAGCCTTACGTCCATGGACCAGGACGTCGTTCGGCCACTTTAGGCGTGCCACGCCAATCCCAAGACAGGTGTCTGCCAAATCAGAGGCAGCCAATGCGGCGACGAAAGATAGTTGTGCGGCTTCGGCGGGCGGCCTTTCTGTCGTGGTGAGTAGCGTCGCAGCAAGGTTCCCGGTCTGCGTTGACCAGGTTCGCCCGCGACGTCCCCGCCCTGCCGTTTGAAGGGCCGCTGTGATCCATACCGCACCGACCAAACCGGCCTCAGCGCGCCGCCGTGCCTCAGCATTGGTGGAGTCGAGTTGGTCGTAGCGCTCGATGGGCGGGAGCGAGCCCAATCGTTAGGCGAGACCGAAGGCGTGAGCGGCACGAGCGGCCAAGGGATCAAGCCAGGTCAGAGCCACAATGACGATAGGGAACGTGAACACAGCGGCCCCGATAGCGATGGTCCGTGCTTCGACCGGAGGCTTGTCTGTGGCACCGGCGCTGGCATCGAACCACATCGCCTTGATCAGTCGCAGGTAATAGAAGGCCGCGACGACCGAGCCCACTAAGCCGAACACGGCCGGTCCCCAGAGGCCCGCATCCAGGGCGGCCTTGAACACATAGTACTTGCCGAAGAATCCGGAGAACGGCGGCAGGCCCAGCGCCGACAGGGCAAACACAGTCATAGCCAGCGCAATCAACGGTCGCTCACGCATCAGGCCTGCCATGTCGTCGAGGGTTTCCATCGCGCGTCCGCCACGGGACAATGCCGCCAGGCAGGCGAAGAAGCCGGTCACGTCCACCATATAGAGGACCATGAACATCAGCATCGCTTGGACGCCCTCGGTCGTCCCGGAGGCCAAGCCCAGAACGGCATAGCCAATGTTCGCGATTGAGGAATAGGCCCAAAGGCGCTTGAGGTTCTTCTGCACGAGCCCAGCAAAGGCACCGACGGCGACCGAGATCAAAGACAGAGCAACCAGGATCTGCTGCCACTGATCAACCGCCTGGCCGAACCCTTCGCTGAGGACGCGGGCGAACAACACCATAGCGGCCAGCTTTGGCGCAGCAGCAAAGAACGCGACAATCGGCGTCGGCGCGCCTTCGTAGACATCGGGTGTCCACATGTGGAATGGCGCGGCGGAGACCTTGAACGCCAGCCCGCAGATCAGGAACACGAGGCCGAACAGCAGGCCCGTGTTGGCCTTGGCGCCCGCGGCTACCGCGATCTCGCTGTAAAGCGTTGAGCCCGCAAAGCCGTAGATCAGGCTGGCACCATAGAGCAGCAGTCCCGACGACAGAGCGCCCAGCACGAAATACTTCAGTCCCGCCTCGGACGCCTTGGCGTTATCGCGGTGCATGGCGGCCAACACGTAGAGCGCCAAGCTCTGAAGCTCCACACCGACGTAGAGCGCGATTAGATCGCCAGACGAAACCATCATGCCCATCCCAAGGGCCGCGAGGAGCACCAAGACCGGGAACTCGAAGGTCTTGACCCCACGCCGCTCGAACCACGGCTGGCCGAGAGGAATGGCCACTGCAGACGCGAGATAGATCGCCACCTTGGCGAATGTGGCAGCGGCGTCCGAGATCAGTCCGCCGGAAAAAGCGACGCCAAAGGGTTGGGTCGCCGTGGCGACAGCAGCACCGATCAGCACCAGAACACTGGCCCACCCCACAGGCCGGGTCTGATGCGGCGCAAAAGCTCCACTCACCAAAAGCAGGAGGGCACCAAGCGCCAGAATCACTTCCGGGTAGGCCAGGGCGAGGTTTTGGGAAATGGTCATCTTACGCCCCGATCGCCGCCTGGTAGGTCCGCACGAGTTGGTCCACCGAAGCTGAGGTCAGGTCGAAAACGACATTGGGATGCAGACCCAGGTAGAGGGTGGCCACAATCAGCGGCACGAAAATCACGACTTCACGCCAGTTCAGATCGGTGATCGTCTCCAACTTTGGATTGGTGATCGTGCCGAACACAACGGCCCGATAGAGCGTCAGCATGTAGACCGCCGATAGGATCACACCCATCGTCGCCACAATCGCGGTCCAGGTTGAGACTTGATAGACGCCAGCCATGGAGAGGATTTCTCCGACGAAGCCGCTGGTGCCCGGTAGGCCGACATTGCCCATGGTGAACAGCATGAACACCGCCGCATAGACGGGCATCCGCGTCACCAGTCCGCCGTAGAACTTGATCTCCCGGGTATGCATACGGTCATAAATCACGCCGACACAGAGGAAGAGCGCCCCGGAGATCACCCCGTGGGACAGCATCTGATAAATCGCGCCCTGCTCACCCTGAACGTTGCCCGAGAAGATGCCCATGGTCACCAGACCCATGTGGGCCACCGACGAATAGGCGATCAGCTTCTTCACGTCGGTTTGACGGAAAGCGACCAGCGAGGTGTACACCACAGCGATTGCGCTCATGGCGAAGACTAGCGGCGTGAACAGTTCCGACGCGTTGGGGAACATCGGCAGGCTGAAGCGTAGGAAGCCGTATCCGCCCATCTTCAACAGGATACCCGCCAGGAAAACCGAGCCCGCCGTTGGGGCCTCAACGTGGGCGTCGGGGAGCCAAGTGTGGACCGGCCACATGGGCATCTTGACAGCGAATGAGGCGAAGAAGGCCAGCCAGAGCCACGTCTGCACGTTCGGATCAAAGGCGTGCTGCATCAGCTCGGGTATCGAACTGGTGCCCGTGGTCCCGATCATGAACAGGATCGCCGCCAGCATCAGCACCGAACCCAGCAGGGTGTAGAGGAAGAACTTGAACGCCGCATAGATACGCCGCTGACCACCCCAGATGCCGATGATCAGGAACATCGGGACCAGACCGAACTCGAAGAAGACATAGAACAGTACCAGGTCGAGTGCGCAGAACACTCCGATGACCAGCGTCTCCAACAACAGGAACGCGATCAGATATTCATGGACGCGGGTTTCGATCGATTTCCACGACGCCAGGATGCAAATCGGCATCAGGAAGGCGGTCAGCAGCACGAACAGGATCGAGATCCCGTCTACGCCCATCCGGTAGTTGAGGCCCGCGAACCAGGGCGTTTCTTCAACGAACTGGAAACCCGAATCCTTGGGATTGAACTGCACGACCAAGAGTACCGACAAAGCCAGCGTGCCCAAGGTGGCGGCTAGGGCGATCCACTTTGACGTTGAGACACTGGCCGCGTCATCCGGCTTGGCGGTCAAGCGCAGGGCCAGAATGCCCAGGACACCCACCAGCGGTGCATAGGTGATAAGGGAAATCAGCGGCATCGCGGTCATCCCCCTTAAGCGGCCCAGGCCCAGAGGGCGAACGTCAGCAAACCCGCAACCCCCAACAGCATAACGAAGGCGTAGTGGTAGACGTATCCGGACTGAATCCG
>JAYTWT010000430.1:0-3665 GCA_043743295.1 Alphaproteobacteria bacterium
AAGCGCCAGGACACCACGCGCGCCCAGGCGATGTGGGGTCTCTCTCGCACGCTGGTGGCGAACATGGTCCATGGCGTGACGCAGGGCTACGAACAGACCTTGGAACTGGTCGGCGTCGGCTATCGTGCCGCAATGAAGGGCTCCGCGCTCTCCATGCAGCTGGGCTTCAGCCACGACGTGGACATCAAAGCGCCGGACGGCATCGCGTTCGCCGTTCCAAAACAGACCGAGGTCAAGATCTCGGGCATCGATAAGCAGGTTGTGGGCGAAATCGCCGCCCAGATCCGTCGCATCCGTCCGCCGGAGCCCTACAAGGGCAAGGGCGTCCGCTATCAAGGCGAGACGGTGCGTCGCAAGGAAGGCAAGAAGAAGTAGGCCATGGCGCTCTCACCCCGTGACTCCACACTTCGCCGCGCATCGCGCGTCCGTAACCGCCTTAAGAAGGTGGCCAACGGTCGTCCGCGCCTGTCGATTTTCCGTTCGGCTAAGAACATCTATGCCCAGGTCATCGATGATGACCAGGGCGTGACGTTGGCTGCGGCATCGTCGCTGGAAGGTGCCAAGGCCTCTAAGGTCAAGGGCTCCGATAAGGATGCCGCGGCCCGCGTCGGTGCCCTTGTGGCCCAACGTGCGATCGAAAAAGGCGTCAAGGACGTCGTGTTCGACCGTGGCGGCTATCTGTACCATGGTCGGGTCAAGGCCCTGGCTGACGCCGCGCGCGAAGCCGGCCTGAACTTCTAAGGAAACGATCATGGCTCGCAGAGACGAACAGCGCGGCGGTAATCGCAATCGCAATCCCGAGGAGGATCGCGACAACGATATTGTTGAGAAGCTGGTCCACATTAACCGCGTGGCCGCCACCGTGAAGGGTGGACGGCGCTTCTCGTTTGCCGCCCTGATGGTGGTCGGTGATCAGAAGGGCCGCGTTGGCTATGGTCATGGCAAGGCGCGGGAAGTGCCCGAGGCCATCCGCAAGGCGACGGAAGAAGCCAAAAAGACCATGATCCGCGTGCCGCTCCGCGAGAGCCGCACCCTGCATCATGACGGCAACGGCCGTTGGGGCGCGGGCAAGGTGATGGTTCGTGCGGCGCCTCCCGGCACCGGCGTCATCGCTGGCGGTCCTATGCGCGCAGTTCTTGAAACCCTGGGCGTGCAGGACGTGGTCGGCAAATCGGTCGGCTCATCCAACCCTTACAACATGGTGCGCGCAACGTTCGAAGCGCTGAAGGCCCAATCCTCGCCCCGCCAAGTTGCGGCAAAGCGCGGCAAGAAGGTCTCTGACGTAATCGGTCGCCGCGCCGACGGTGCCTCGGCTCAGGCCGTGGACACGGAAGGTTAAGCTCATGGCTCAAGTCACCGTTCGCCAGACCGGCAGCCCCATCCGCCGTACCAAGGAGCAGCGCGCGACCCTTTCCGGTCTCGGCCTGAACAAGCTGGGTCGGGTTTCGACCCTGGAAGACACACCTTCGGTTCGTGGTATGATCGCGAAGGTCGCCCACCTCCTTGAGGTGGTCGAGTAGAACCTGAGATTGCTCCCCCGCCGGGGGAGCTCTGGCGAAGCCGATGAGGGGGTTTCACCCGCAGCTTGAGCGGAACGCCCCCTCCGTCGCTTCGCGCCACCTCACGCGAAGGGGAGGAATTATTCACCGCCGAGTCGGAGCCTTGCTCCGGCGCCAGATCTCCAAGGAGAGGCCTAGATGACCAAACTCAACGAACTCAGCCCCCGTGAGGGCTCGACCAAGAACCGCATGCGCGTTGGCCGTGGCCCGGGCTCGGGCAAGGGCAAGACTGCTGGTCGCGGCGTGAAGGGCCAGAAGGCGCGCTCCGGCGTTTCCATCGCCGGCTTCGAAGGCGGCCAGATGCCGTTGCACATGCGGATGCCCAAGCGCGGTTTCACCAACCGTAACCGTCTCGACTTCGCCGAAGTGAACCTGTGGCGCCTGGAGCAGGCGATTGCCGCTGGTAAGCTCGACGCCAAGGTCGCCATCGACACCGACGCTCTGATTAAGTCGGGCGTGATCCGCCGGGTGAAAGATGGTGTGAAGTTGTTGGGCAAGGGCGAGCTGACAACCAAACTCACGATCACTTGCTATTCGGCGACAGCGTCAGCGCGTGCGGCCGTCGAAAAGGCTGGCGGCACGCTCACCACCACCAAGCCAGAAGCTGCGGAAGACGCCGCAAGCTAAGAACGTCTTGTCGGGCTCGCCATCGGGCCCGACACGTCCTATCTGAGCAGGACCACGAATTAGGGAATTGCTGCATGGCTTCGGCCGCCGAACAGCTTGCCGCCAATATGAACTTCGGCTCCTTTGCGAAGGCGACCGAACTTCATAAGCGTATCTGGTTCACCCTTATGGCGATGATTGTCTATCGCCTTGGGACCTATATCCCGATCCCCGGCATCGATACGGTCGCATTCCAAAGTGCATTCTCGGGGCAAGCCCAGGGCATCCTGGGCATGTTCAATATGTTCTCCGGTGGCGCAGTCCAACGGATGGCTATTTTTGCTTTGAACGTGACCCCATACATTTCGGCGTCGATCATCGTTCAGCTTATGGGGACGGTCTATCCGCCCTGGGAGAAGCTGCGCAAGGAAGGCGGCGAGGCGGGTCGTAAGACCCTCAATCAGTACACACGCTATCTGACTGTTGTGCTGGCGATCCTGCAGAGCTTCGGAATCGCGGTCGGGCTTTCGCAGAGTGCAGGCCTGGTCGAGAACCCTGGCCTGTTCTTCCTCGTCTCCACGGTCGTGACCCTCACGGGCGGTACAATGTTCCTGATGTGGCTGGGCGAGCAGATCACCAGCCGGGGCGTTGGTAACGGTATCTCGCTGATCATCTTTGCTGGCATCGTGGCCGTGTTACCGCAGTACATTGTCCAGAGCCTTGAACTCACGCGGACCGGCGCGATGAATATCGGCGCCCTGCTGTTGATCATCGTGCTGGTGATTGCGATCACCATGGCCATCGTGTTCATGGAGCGCTCGCAGCGCCGCCTGCTGGTCCAGTATCCCAAGCGCCAACAGGGCAACCGCATGGTGGGCGGCGATACGTCTTTCCTCCCGTTGAAGATCAACACCTCGGGTGTGATCCCGCCGATTTTCGCCTCGTCGCTGCTGTTGTTGCCGGCGACGGTGATGGGGTTCGCTGCGACCGCCAACCTGCCCGAGTGGCTTCAGTGGCTCCCGGTCGCCGTAGGCCAGCTACAGCATGGCCAGCCGCTGTTCATGGTGCTTTACGGTGCCCTGATCATCTTCTTCTGCTTCTTCTACACCTCCGTTGTCTTCAACCCCGATGACACAGCCGAAAACCTGCGCAAGTACGGTGGCTTCATGCCGGGCATCCGGCCGGGCAAGCGGACGGCGGAGTACCTGGAGTATGTACTGACCCGTCTGACGGTGATTGGTGCGGCCTATATTACTCTGGTCTGTCTAGTGCCCGAGATCCTGATCGGGTTCTTCAACACCAAGTTCTATATGGGCGGCACGTCGCTGTTGATCGTGGTCAGCGTTACGATGGACACCGTCGCCCAGATCCAGTCGCACCTCTTGGCGCACCAATACGAAGGCTTGATCAAGAAATCCAAGCTCCGAGGCGGCAAGCGCTGAAGTCTGACACTTGGGTGACGTAGCGGGACGGCGCCATCAAGAGCGCTGCAAGGGGGAC
>JAYTWT010000431.1:0-2736 GCA_043743295.1 Alphaproteobacteria bacterium
CCAACGCCCTCGTCGAGATCGACCATCAGATCGACGTCGCTGCTATCGTCAGCTTCGTCTCGTGCCACCGAGCCGAACAGATAAGCATGCCTCACGCCAAGCGCCGCCAAAGCAGCCTGATGCTGCCTCAGAATACGAAGGGCGTCGTCGCGAACCATGCCACCTATCATAGAGGATCGCTTGGCAAAACCCACCCCAAACGTCGCCTCGATCATGCGTGTTCAACTCACGCCACCGGCGTCCACAACACCTGGTCGATCCGGCTGGCGCCCGTCGCCAGCATGACCAGTCGGTCAAGACCTAGTGCCCCACCGCTGGCCGGAGGCATGTGGGCGAGCGCCGCAAGGAAATCCTCATCGATTGGATAGCGTTCACCGTAGAGTCGTTGCTTCTCGGCCATCTCGATCTCGAAGCGGCCACGCTGTTCAACGGGGTCGGTGAGCTCGCCAAAGCAGTTGGCCAGCTCTACCCCGCAGGCGTAGAGTTCGAACCTTTCGGCCACCCTGGGATCGCCTGGCTTGGGCCGAGCCAGGGCCGCTTCGGACACCGGGTACTCGCAAAGGATCGTTGCGCGGCCATGGCCAAGATTGGGCCCCACCTTCTCCACGATGATCCGGCTGAACACGTCGGCCCAGGTGTCGTCTGGCGCGGTTCGGATTCCGGCAGCCTTCGCCTGTCCGCGCAGATCGCCGAAGAGGTCGATCCCGGCGTGGCCCTGGAAGGCTTCCGCGACGGTTAACCGTTCGGGCTCAGCGAAGGGGTCGGCCTCGATCCCCCGGAATTTCAGCTTGGTGCTGCCCGCGGCCTCGGCTGCAAGCCGAAGCAGCGCCGCGCAGTCGTCCATTAGCATCTCGTAGTCCGCGCCGACCCGATACCACTCCAGCATCGTGAATTCAGGATGATGCAGCGGCCCGCGCTCGCGATTGCGCCACACCTTGGCCAGCGTGAAGATCTCCGTCTCGCCTGAGGCCAAAAGCTTCTTGCAGGCAAACTCGGGCGAGGTGTGCAGATAGCGGGTCGCCGCCGCGCCCGCTGCCGTCAGCGCCTCGGTAGCGAAAGCATGCAAGTGCGCCTCATTGCCCGGCGAGACCTGCAACGCGGCAGTCTCGACTTCGGTGAACCCACTCGCCTCGTACCAAGCCCGCACGGCGCGCGTAATCCGGCCCCGCGCCTGTAGGAACGGTTGACGGTCTGCACGTCGCGACGGCGACCACCAGGGGCTGGGGCTAGTTTCTGGCAAAGGCGTCGATCTGCTGGGGGCTGGCGATTTCGGCTCCAATCGCTATAGGGGCGCCACAAGAAATTTATCAGCGGAATCGCAGCGGCCCGCCCGCCGGCTTCGCCACAGACTCTGAGGACCCATGGTCAAAGTCATCGCCAGCTCGCTCCGTAAGGGTTCCGTCGTCGATATGGACGGCAAACTCTATGTGGTTCTGACCGCTGAAAACATCCATCCGGGTAAGGGCACGCCGGTCACCCAGCTCAGCATGCGGCGCATTGCCGATGGGGTGAAGGTGTCGGAGCGGTGGCGCACCACCGAGCAGGTCGAGCGCGCCTTCGTCGACGACCGAAACTATACGTTCCTCTACAATGATGGCGAAGGGTTCCACTTCATGAACCCTGAAACCTACGATCAGGTGGTGGTGACGCCGGACATCGTCGGAGACGCGTCGCCTTGGCTGCAGGATGGCATGACCGTCACCCTCTCCACTCACGAAGGTGTACCGATCGCGCTAGAGCTGCCGCGCCTGGTCACGTTCGAAATCACCGAGACCGAACCGGCGGTGAAGAACCAGACGGCATCCTCGTCCTACAAACCCGCGATCCTGACCAATGGCGCGCGCATCATGGTGCCGCCCTATATCGCCGCCGGGACCCGCGTGGTGATCCTGACCGAAGACGGATCCTATCAGGAACGCGCCAAGGACTGAGCATGGCTGAGGGACCTTCACTGGCCTCGCGCGGCTCGGCTGCCTAAATAGCAACCGGGTAGTTGGGAGCGGTCATGGTTTTACGCCGGTGTTTTGGGATCTTGGCCCTCGTCTGTGCGTGGTTTCTGGCCGTGACGACGGCGTCAGCTGAGCCACGGCCCTCGATGGCTGAACCCTCCCTGTCGCCAAACGGCACCGAAATCGCGTTTGTTTCGGCGGGCGATATTTGGACCGCACCGAGCGCAGGCGGCACCGCCAGCCTCCTGATCACCGACCCTGCGACTGAGGCGCGCCCGCTGTTCTCGCCGGACGGGCGAGAGCTGGCCTTCACGTCCAACCGCAACGGCTCCACCAACATCTATGTCCTGACGCTAGCGAGCGGTCAGGTCCGCCGGCTGACCACCTCGGACGCGGGCGAACAATTGGACGGCTGGTCGCGCGATGGACGCTGGATCTACTTCTCGTCCGGGGTCGATGATGTCGCCCGGCTGAACGATATCTTCCGGGTTGCGGCCACCGGCGGAACACCGCTTGCCGTCAGCCGCGAGCGCTACCTCAACGAATTCAATGCGGCACCGTCTCCAGACGGCCAATCGCTGGCCCTGATGGCCAAGGGTATCGCCAGCGGCCAATGGTGGCGCAATGGTCATTCCAATGTCGACCAAGCCGAGCTCTGGCTGAAATCCATGGCGGCCGATGGCGGGTATCGCCGGCTGTTGGGCATGGGGGGCAAGCGTCTCTGGCCGATGTGGAGCGCCGATAGCCGTACGCTCTACTTCATGGGCGACGCGGGCGGGGCAGAGAA
>JAYTWT010000432.1:0-13279 GCA_043743295.1 Alphaproteobacteria bacterium
CTGGTTCGCCCCCGCCGTAATGGAACCCGCATCCACCACCGCGCAGAACAGCCGCAGGTCGATCAGATCAAATCGCATCCTTCGCCTTTCACGAAGGAACCCTAGCGCAATGACGCATTGCGTGGAAGTTGGAAGCCGCTCAGTTTTCCATCGCCAGAGGCAATGCTGACAATCTGGGGGTGACGGCGCGTTGACACCCCAAGAGAGCCGCTTACAACCCTCTGGCTACTGGCTTTGGGGGAGGCGACGGCGCTTCGATGACTTCCGTTCCGAGAGGGCCTTCTGATAGGCCCATGTCGCCACACCTGCAGGTGTGGCGCTGGCATGTGACCATGCTGACCTCCATCCTGCATCGGGTGACCGGGGTGGGGCTTTACCTGGGCGGCTTGATCGCCGCCGCATGGGCGGTGGCCCTGGCCAGCGGTCCAGAAGTCTACGCTACCTTTATGACCCTGTTGGGCTCGCCGCTGGGCAAGTTCGTCATGTTTGGGATGAGCGCCTCGGTGTTCTACCATCTGGCCAACGGCGTTCGGCACCTCGTCTGGGACGCTGGTCATGGGCTCGACCTGAAGGACGCCAATTCTTCGGCCTATGTGGTGTTCGGCTTCACCATCGCCGCGACCCTGGCGGTCTGGGCAATTGCGTTTCAGCTGGGGGTGCTCTGATGAACTTTCGTACGCCCCTATCGCAAGCCCGTGGCCTTGGGTCGGCCAAGCATGGTGTCGGTCATTGGATCTCCGAGCGGGTTGCGGCCATCGCCCTGGTCCCGTTGGTGATCTGGGGGGCCTATAGCTGCCTGCGGCTGGCCCAACTGGGCTACTATGGCGCGGTCGAATGGATCGCCAACCCGGTCAATGCGACGCTGATGATGCTGACGATCGGCATCAGCTTCTTTCACATGCAGGGTGGCCTGCGCGTGGTCATCGAGGACTATGTCTACGGCCACCTGACCAAAGCTGGCGCGCTTTTGCTCAACTACTTCGTCTGTCTGCTGGTGGGCGCACTGGCGATATTTTCCATCCTCAAAGTCGCTCTAGGGGGCGCCTGAACCCATGCCGGCTTACAATTTTATCGATCACAAGTTCGACGTGGTGGTGGTGGGGGCCGGAGGCTCCGGCCTGCGCGCCGCGCTGGGTTGCGCCCAGGCGGGCCTGAAGACCGCCTGCATCACCAAGGTGTTCCCGACCCGCTCGCACACGGTGGCGGCTCAGGGCGGGATTTCGGCATCCCTGGGCAACATGGGCGAGGACGACTGGCGCTGGCATATGTTCGATACCGTCAAGGGCTCGGACTGGCTGGGCGACCAAGACGCCATCGAGTACCTGTGCCGCAACGCGCCAGCCGCCGTTTATGAGCTAGAGCACTGGGGCGTGCCGTTCAGCCGCACCGAAGACGGCAAGATCTATCAGCGCGCTTTTGGCGGCATGACCAAGAACTATGGCGAGGCCCCGATCCAGCGCACCTGCGCGGCGGCGGACCGCACCGGCCATGCCATGCTGCACACCATGTATGGCCAGTCCTTGGCGCACTCGACCGAGTTCTTCATCGAGTACTTCGCCCTGGACCTGATCATGGATGAGGGCGTCTGCCGCGG
The DNA here is from genome assembly GCA_043743295.1 of Alphaproteobacteria bacterium. Taxonomy (GTDB): domain Bacteria; phylum Pseudomonadota; class Alphaproteobacteria; order Caulobacterales; family Caulobacteraceae; genus Phenylobacterium. The sequence continues at coordinate 1,595 of JAYTWT010000432.1, forward strand.
CGTCACCGCCTGGAAGCTGGACGATGGGACGATGCATCGGTTCCAAGCCCAACTGGTGATCCTGGCGACCGGGGGCTATGGCCGCGCCTACTTCTCGGCCACGTCAGCCCATACCTGCACCGGCGACGGCGGCGGCATGGCGCTACGCGCAGGACTGCCGCTGCAGGATATGGAGTTCGTGCAGTTCCACCCGACCGGCATCTACGGCTCCGGCTGTCTGATCACCGAGGGCGCGCGCGGCGAGGGCGGCTACCTGACCAATTCCGAGGGCGAGCGGTTCATGGAGCGCTATGCGCCCACCGTGAAGGACTTGGCCCCGCGCGACATGGTCAGTCGCGCTATGACGCTGGAAATCCGTGAGGGTCGCGGCGTGGGGCCGAAGAAGGACCACATCTTCCTGCACCTGGATCACCTGGATCCTAAGATTCTCCACGAGCGCCTGCCCGGCATTTCGGAGAGTGCAAAGGTGTTTGCAGGCGTCGATGTGACCAAGCAGCCGATCCCGGTACTGCCCACCGTGCACTACAACATGGGCGGCATCCCGACAAACTTCTACTCTGAGGTGGTGACCAAGGCGGGCAAGAATCCCGACCAGGTCGTGCCCGGCCTGATGGCGGTCGGCGAGGCCGCTTGCGTTAGTGTCCATGGTGCGAATCGCCTGGGCTCCAACAGCCTGATCGATCTGGTGGTGTTTGGACGCTCAGCCGCATTGCGGGCCGCCGACACGCTGAAAGCCGGGGCCAATCAGCCCGAACTGAAGCCCGCCATGACCGACGGCCACCTGGCGCGGCTGGACCGGTTCCGCAACGCCAACGGTGCCACGCCGACGGCGGACCTACGGTTGGAAATGCAGATGGCTATGCAGGAAGACGCGGCGGTCTATCGCACGACGGACGCTCTGAAATCGGGTGTCCAACGCATGGATACCGTCCAGTCCAAACGCGCCGACCTGAAGGTCACCGACCGGTCCATGATCTGGAACTCCGACCTGATGGAAACTTTGGAGCTGGACAATCTGATCGGTCAGGCCGTGGTCACCGTGGTCGGCGCGGCCAACCGCACCGAGAGCCGAGGTGCGCACGCCCACGAGAATTTCCCAGACCGCGACGACAAGACCTGGATGAAGCACACCTTGACCTGGTTCGACGATACGTCCGGCAAGGTGAAGTTAGGCGACCGCCCAGTGCACAACTACACACTCTCCAACGACATCGCCTACATCCCGCCCAAGGCGCGGGTGTATTGAGTCAAACATGAAGCTGGCGATTGGACACAACTCGGGCAGGCGAAAGATAGGCGGAAGCATGTATGCGATCGTGTTCGACCTGGATACGAGCATCCTTGAGGCGACTTATGGCGGCTCAAGCTGGCGCAATGCTTATGCTGAAGTGCGCAAAGCGCTAGCCGACTACGGTTTCGACTGGCAGCAGGGAAGTACCTACTTCGGAAACGACACCGTGGACGCGGTCACTTGCGTCCTTGCGATCCAGGACATCACCACGCGGTTCGGCTGGTTTGGTCCGTCGGTGAAGGACATCCGAATGCTTCGAATCGAGGAAAACAACGACCTCATGCCCGCAATTCAACGAACGCAGACCGCCCCTCAGAACCGACAGGCGAACTAGCATGGTCCAGCTCACCCTGCCCAAGAACTCTCGCGTCAGCGCGGGACGTCACTATCCGGCCCCCGTCGGGTCGGGCAAGACCAAGACCTTCAAGGTCTATCGCTATGATCCCGATAGCGGCGAGAATCCGCGTTGGGATACTTATGATGTGGATCTAAGCGCCTGCGGCCCAATGGTCCTGGACGTGTTGATCCACATCAAAACCCACATGGACCCAACCTTGACCTTCCGGCGCTCATGCCGTGAGGGGATTTGTGGCTCGTGCGCCATGAACATCGCCGGGCGCAACACCTTGGCCTGCACCCACGGCCACGACGAGTGCACGGGTGACAAGGTGATGATCAGCCCGCTGCCGCACATGCCGGTGGTCAAAGACCTGGTCCCGGACCTGACCCTATTCTACGCCCAATACGCCTCGGTCGAGCCCTGGTTGAAGACCGAAACCCCCGAGCCGCGCACCGAGTGGAAACAATCGCCGGAGGACCGCGAGAAACTGGATGGCCTCTATGAGTGCATCCTTTGTGCGTGCTGTTCGACCTCCTGCCCCAGCTATTGGTGGAACCAGGAGAAATATCTCGGCCCTGCCGCCCTGTTGCACGCCTACCGCTGGATCATCGACAGCCGCGATGAAGACACCGGTGCACGCCTGGACGACCTGGAAGACCCTTTCAAGCTCTACCGCTGCCACACCATCATGAACTGCACCCAGGTCTGCCCTAAGGGCCTAAATCCGGCCAAGGCCATCGCCGAGATCAAGAAGATGCTGGTGGACCGGGTGGTGTAGCGCCGAGTTCTTGACTTTTCTGCGATTATGATCATACCGATGACCATAATCGGAGCGTACGATGACAACCTACAGCGTCGCTAACGCCAAGACTGGGCTGCCCCGCTTGATTGATCGGGCGCTCGAAGGTGAGGAAGTGATCATCTCGCGTCACGGCACTCCGGTCGCAGAGCTTCGACCCCTTCGCGCCGCCACGCAAAAGGCCTCATCAGCCACCTATGCGTGGCTCATTGCTCGGCGTGACGCTCGTCCCGAGGTTGGCCTGACGTCGGTCGAGATTCTTGATCAGCTCTACGATGATAACGGCACTTGAGCATCTATCTGGACGCCAGCGCGATTCTGCCGACCCTCGTCGCTGAGCCCGCGAGCGGAGCGGTGGACGCGTTTCTGAACGGGTACCAAGGCCCGCTGGTGGTGAGCGAGTTCGCTGCGGCCGAGGTAGCCTCGGCACTCTCACGGCTGGCGCGGACCGGCAGGCTGACCCCGTCGGACGCCGCCGCCCGTCTTGCTGACTTTGATGCATGGAGAGGTGCACTTCAGGACGTCGATGTCACGCCTGCTGATGTCCGTCTGGCTCATGTCTTTGTTCGACGGTTCGACCTGATGTTGCGTGCGCCGGATGCCCTGCACGCCGCGATCTGCCGTCGCGAGGGGATGCAGTTAGTGACTTGCGACACACGGCTCGCTGCGGCGGCCGAGGAACTCGGTGTGAGCGTGACGTTCTTGTATTAACGGAACTCCACACCAATCAAAAGCGCTTCCCGAGCCTTGCGAAGTTGACGGCGGCGTCACTTCTGGGCATCCAAGCGCCATGAGCGATCCGGCGCACGTTGTGATCCTAGGCGCAGGCCATGCGGGCGGCACCGCTGCGGCCTTGTTGCGCCAGTATGGGTTCGAGGGGCCGATCACGATGGTCGGCGAAGAGCCCATCGCACCCTATCAGCGCCCACCGCTAAGCAAGGCTTGGCTCAAGGGTGAAGCCGACGCCGACTCTCTGGCCTTGAAGCCGATCGAGTTCTACGCCGCTGCTGGCATCGACTTTCGACCGAACGTGCGCGGCCAAGCGCTGGACCGCGTTGCAAAGACGCTGACGCTCTCGGATGGCGCGACCCTGACCTACGATACGCTGATCCTCGCCACAGGCGCGCGGGCGATCCGCCTACCGATTGAGGGCGCTGACCTGCAAAACGTCCTGGTCCTGCGTACCGCAGCCGACGCAGAGGCGCTGAAGGCTACGCTCGCGCCCGGCAAACACCTCGCCGTCGTTGGCGGGGGATACATCGGCCTTGAAGTCGCCGCATCGGGCCGTGCTTTGGGTGCAGAGGTCGCGGTGATCGAACGTGAGTCGCGCCTTTTGGCGCGGGTGGCGTGCGAAGAGCTGTCCACGTTTTTCCTCGATTATCACCGCAAGCACGGTGTTCGCTTTGAACTGGGTGCCAGCGTCACAGGCTTCGAAGGCAAAGATGGCAAGGTCAGTGGCGTCAAGCTGGCCGATGGACGGGTGATCCCCTGCGACGTGGCCGTGATCGGTGTGGGTGTCGCCCCGAACGACGAACTGGCCAAGGCCGCCGGTCTCGAGACGGCCCGTGGCGTGGTTGTGGATCTAGACGCGCGCACCTCCGACCCCGCGATCTTCGCTATCGGTGATGTCGCTCACCGGCCCATGCCGATCTACGACCGCATGTTCCGCATGGAGAGCGTTCCAAACGCGCTAGAACAGGCCAAACAGGTTGCAAGCGCGATCGCGGGCCGGCCCCGCCCGTCGGGCGAGTGTCCCTGGCAGTGGTCCGACCAGTACGATCTGAAGCTACAGATCGCGGGCTATCCGTTCGATGCTGACCAGGTGTTGGTGCGCGGCGACCCGGCCTCGGCCAAGTTCGCGATCTTCCATCTCAAGGGCGATCAAGTGCAGTCCGTGGAAGCGATCAACTCGCCCCCGGAGTTCATGATGGGCAAACTGCTCATCCTAAATCGCAAGCCTATCGACAAGGTCAGGCTTGCAGACCCATCTATTTCCATGAAAGAGGTCGCCGCCTAAACGCGGCGCACGAGGGGCGTATGGCTAAAGTCATCTATATCGAACACAACGGAACCGAGCACGTCATCGACGTCAAGAACGGCCTGACCGTCATGGAAGGCGCGGTGAAGAACAACGTGCCGGGCATCGACGCCGACTGCGGCGGTGCTTGCGCCTGCGCCACGTGCCACGTCTATGTGGGCGATGGCTGGCTGGACAAGACTGGCACCAAGTCAGCGATGGAAGAGTCGATGCTCGACTTTGCTGAGGGCGTGAAAGACAACAGCCGCCTCGCTTGCCAGATCAAGGTCAGTGACGCCCTGGATGGCCTGTCGGTGACCATGCCTGAGAGCCAGCACTAAGCTCAAAGCACCGCCCAGCCAGATCGTCAGCCCTTTGCGGCGATCTGGTAAAGGAAGTCGACGAAGCCCAGGGCCGCGTCGTCCAAACCCATGACCTTCGGGTTGGCGCTCTCGACGAGGAAAATCTCGTTCGGGGCGTGCGCACCTGTCCCAAAGCCTAGTCCGAACTGGCCCGCTGGCAGGTTCAGCGGTGGCCCAGTGAAGGTCACCCCCGGCCAGCTGCCCGCCAGGCGCGGGTAGAGGGTCGTCGGGACGCCGAAGCGCTTGTAGGTCGCCAGCTGTGCCTGGGTGAGGGCCGAGGTTTCCGGCGTCTCAGTCGGGCCATAGCCGCCCGTAACGTTGACCTCGACATCGCCAAAGCCGCGCTTGTCCAGATGGGCCCGCAGTTTGGCCACCGTGTCGGCCTTGGTCATGTTGGGCACCAGCCGCATCTCAACCTTGGCCGTCGCCCGCCCGGGCAGGATCGTCTTGCCGCCCGGCCCGGTGTAGCCCGAGATCAGCCCCTGGATGTTGACGGTCGGTACGGCGGCCAGTCGCTCTAGCGACTGTTCCCAGGTCATGTCGCCGATCCACTTCTGGACGCCCAGCCGCGACTTGGTATCAGCCTCATTGGTGGCGGCGGCGGTCATGGCGATCAGGTCGCGCTCGCGGACGGTCAGCGGGCGGACCATCTCCGGGATGCCATCGATCACCACCGTGTTGCCGTCGGGGCTGACCAGTGAAGATAGGGCTGCCACCAACCGCCAAGGCGGACTATCCACCCGGGCTTTCTCGCTGGAATGGATATCGCCCTTGGGGCCCCGACCCCACTTCTCGCCAGAAACAACCAGCTCAAGCTCCACCGCACCTTTGGCACCCAAATAGACCGTCACCGCGCCGGTCGAGGGCGACTGTGAGGCGAAGGGAATGATCACGCCGACGCTCTTCTTCAAGGCCGCCATAACCTGCGGTGCCGTGACGATATCGTGGAAATTGGGAGACGCGATCTCCTCTTCGCCCTCGGCGATCAGTACCAGATTGACCGGTAATTTGCGCCCGGCGGCGCGCAGCGCATGGAGCGCGGCAAGGAACGCCGTCTCAGGCCCCTTCTGGTTCACGGCCCCTCGGCCCATGATGACCTTGCCGAGGCCCGGTCGGTCGAGGAGACGGCCTTCGAGAGGTGGAGCCTCCCATTCGGACGCATCGAACTGTTTGACATCGTACATGAAGTAGACGCCCAGGGTCTTCTTCGCGCCCGCGTCCAGGGTGGCGAACACCCCGGGCTTGCCCTTGGACGGTACGAGTTCGGCATGCTGGAAACCGGCGTCGAGCGCCAACTGGGCCATGTACTGTGCGCCCTGCGGATAGTTAAGGTTCTCGGCAGCGATCGACGGTAGCTTGATCCAGTCCCGCAAGCGCCCGACGGCGGCGTCGTGGCCAGTGGCCAACGCACGTTTCACGTCAGCGTAGTCATCCGCCGCCTGAGCTGCGCCGGGCACCAGTGTGGCCAAGCCCATCGCCGCTCCGCTTGCAAGCAAAGCCCGTCGATCTGTTAGGTGGTTCATGGTCCCCTCGTCGTCGCTTCTGACGAAGGGTTAGCACGTGGCTCGGCGATCTCAAGGTGAGGTGGCGTCGACCGCCGCCACGGCTAATGTGTGGGCATGCAATACGCGTTGAAGCCGCATCCCGAGACGTCCTGCCCGGCGGTGCACCGCATAACGGTGGAGGTTGATCGGACGGGTCCCCATAGCCTAGCCTTGCGCTACAGCCTTGTCGGAGATCTGGCTATCCTTGCCATTCCTGCTGCAGCCGCCGCAGAGCGAGCTGAGGAACTCTGGAATCACACCTGTTTCGAGGCCTTCGCGGATATTGGTGGAGACGCTTATCTCGAGTTCAATTTTTCGCCGTCCAGCGAGTGGGCCGCCTATCGGTTCGATGCGTATCGCAAAGGTAAGACGCCGTTGGACGGCATTGTACCCCCGCAAATCGAGACGGTTGCGACCGACGGGGTGCTGGAGGTCCGCGTCGCTCTGACCGTACCGGTCAAAACCCCGATGCACTTGGGGCTGACGACGGTGATCGAGGTAGTTGGCGGCGGGCCCTCGTATTGGGCCCTGGCCCACCCGTCGGGTCGGCCCGATTTTCATCATCCCGATGGACGGATATTGACCCTCTAGCTGGCCCTGACCCCAGCTTGGGCTAGGGTGGCTCGAACGTGATCGAAGGGATTCGAAAATGGCAGGACGGGTCGAGGGCAAGGTGGCCTTGATTACCGGCGGGGCCTCGGGCCTTGGGGCGGAGAGCGGGCGACGGCTGGCGCGTGAGGGCGCGGCGATCGTACTGACCGACATGAACGCTGAGGTCGGTCAGGCGGTGGCCGATGAGATTCTGGCCGCCGGCGGCAAGGCGATTTTCCTATCCCAAAACGTCACCGATCAGGATCGCTGGGCAGAGGTCGTTGAGGCGACGCTCGACCGGTTCGGACGGTTGGACATCCTCGTCAACAGCGCGGGGATCGCGGCGGGCGGCGGGCCGCTGCTGGAGGTCTCATTCGACGATTGGCGCCACATGATCTCCGTCAACCTCGACGGCACCTTCCTGGGCATGAAGGCGGTCGCGCCGGTCATGGTGGAGGCTGGCCGCGGCTCGATCATCAACCTGTCGTCGATCCTGGGAAAAGTCGGCGCGGCCGGTGCGCCAGCCTACTGCGCCTCCAAGGGCGGCGTGCTGATGTTGACCAAGTCGTCGGCGCTGGAACTGGCCCCGCTGGGCGTGCGGGTCAATTCCGTCCACCCCGGCTTCATCGAAACGCCGATGGTTGTGAACATCATCCACAACTCGGAGAACGGCAATGAGATGCGCGACGGGATCATTGCCCGTCACGCCATGGGCCGCTTAGGCGTAGCGAGGGAGATCGCCGACGGGATCGTCTTCCTGGCGTCCGATGAGTCCAGCTTCATGACTGGGGCGGAACTGGTGATCGACGGCGGCTACACGGCGATCTGAATTTTGTCAGCCGAACCCCAGCTTGGGTTGGCTGACCATCTGGGCTTCGGCGGGCAGGTGGCAAGTGAAGGCCGCACCGGCCCCCGGCTCGCTCTCTAGCGCAACCCAACCGCCGTGCAGTTCGGTCAGGGCCCGCACAAGGGCCAACCCTAGGCCCGGCCCACCGCGCTCCCGACCAATGAACCGGTCGAAAATGTGGGCCTGCACATGGAACGGGATGCCGCGCCCGGTATCGGCGACCTGCAGCTGCACCTCGCCCGCCGCCTTGCGTGCCGCCAAGGTAACCGTGCCGCCGCCCGGTGTCTGGACCAGGGCATTTTCCATCAGGTGATCCAGGATCTGCGCCAAACGTCGTCGATCGCCCCGGACCTCTCCAACGGCCTCGGCGGCCTCGATAGCAAGCTGGACGCCTTGCGCCAGGGCAAGGTCACGCCAGCGGTCGCCAGCCTCAGCCAGCAGCTGCGCAACATCGACGTCGCTCAGGTCCAGGGCCATTTCGTCAGCGTCGATCTGGGCCATGTCCAGCACATCATCGATGGACCGCGCCAGTTGAATCGCGGCGGTCTTGACCGAGGCCGCATGCGCGCGGGACTTCGCTGGCATCGCCTCGCCAGCGTTCTCCAGCATCTCCGAATAGCCGATGATGGTGGTGAGCGGGGTGCGCAGTTCATAGGACACATTGCCCACGAAATCGCGCTTGAGGCGCTCGGCTTCCGAGAGCGCCTGTTCACGGTCGGCCAGGGCGCTCTCCAGGCGGCGCGCGTCGGTCACATCGATAAAGGCGATCAGCGTTGCGCCGTCCGGCAGCGGGCGGGAGCGATACTCAAGGGTACGGTTGTCCGAGGTCTGCGCCTCGCCGGTGATGGGCATGCGGGCCGCTGGGTCTGGGTCTGCGACCCGACCCTTGAGCTCGGTCCAAAAGGTCATGTCGTGCAGCTTGTGCAGGCAAAGCTCGACGACACCCTCGAAGTCGCCCGCCGCTTCCAGCTGAAGCGGTGTGATGTTCCAGAACCGCTCAAAGCTTTCGTTGTGCAGCCGTAGCCTGCCATCCGAGCCGAACACGGCGACGGCGTCAGACAGCTTGTCGAGCGTGGCCTGCTGCACCTGAACCAAACCCCGGAACTGGGCCTTCATGTTGAGGTTGTCGGTGATGTCGGAGAACAGCAGCAGTAGCCCACCCATCGGGTGCGGCTGGCGCACCACCCGCAAGGTCTTTCCGTCCGGCGTGCTCCACATTTCGTCCGGTGCGGCCTCGAGGCGTTCATAGCGATTGAGCTCAGCGGCCTTCCACTTGGCGTAGTCGGCGGTTTCCGGGATACGGCGGCGCTGGCGCAGGCGATCCAAGATCTCCCCATGGGTCGGGCGTTCGATCAACCAGGCTGGCTCCAGGGCCCAGAGGTCAGCGAAGGCGGTGTTGTGGAAAGCCAGCCTTTTAGCATGGTCGAATATAACCACGGCGTCGTCGATCCGGTTCAGCGTCTCATCGTGCGACTCGGTGTTGCGTTTGATCTCCTCGCGAGCTTCCTCCAAGTCCGTGACATCCTCGGTCCAGACACCGACCCCGCCGCCGTCCAGGGGCTGGGCCAGGATTTGGAAGGCGCGTCGGCGACCCGCCAGACTTAGCCACCGGAGGGCCTCGCGTCGGCCACCAAGGTTGGCAGCTTCGCTGGCGATGGCGTCCGCGCCTCGGTCGAACGCCACGCCGCGCTGCACAGCTTCATCCAGGCTGGCGGCATCGACGGCCTTCAGCCAAGCGGTATTGACCCAGACCGGCGAGCCGTCGGCTGCGGCGATCCAGGCCGGCGTGGGCCGCGCGTTTAAGAAAGCGGCAAACCGCGGCGCGGTCGGCAGGCCCTGATCCTCGCCCAGAACAGCTGAAATTCTCAGCCACGCCAGGGCACCGGCCGCACGGCCCTCGACCGTGCAGACGCCGGAGGGACCCTTGACCTCAAACGCGCAGGCCTCACCGCGCTCGAACAGCGCCCGAAGGCCCCGCGCGTGGTCAGGATCAGCGCGCATCAAAGCGTTCAGCAGGCCCTGCGGCTCAGGGTTCGTGAGGCCCAGAGCGGTGCAGCAGACAACCAAGCTATCTTCGCCGGACGCAAGCAATGCCCGTCCGTCCTCTACCGCCAGCAGCGCCGAGTCGAACGCTTCAGCCGAGGCTTGCGCCGTCTCCGCACCGGCTTCCAACTGGCGGATACGCGCGTTCAATACAGCCAACCGGCGATCCGCGGCCCGGCGCTGAGCCAAGGCCCAAAGCATGGCGGAGAGCGCGAGGCAGATCGCGCCCGTAGCCGCCGCCAACATCAGGTCTTGCGCGGTCATCGACGCCCCGGCGAATCAGTCCTGGCTACCTTAAGCCGGGTGAGGCGGCCTCGCACGCACGCGGGTCATTCTATCAGCAAGGATTTTCGGCCAGAGTATCGAGATGACGGCCATTCAGTATCCCGTAGCGGCCAATGCCGAGCTGGCGCTTGCGCGCCCAACCGCCCGTGCAGTCCGCGAAAGCGAGGCGCGACGCCGCGCGGGCGAGGCGGTGATTTTCACCATCGACGTGGTGGGCCCAGCGTTCACGACACGCGGCGCGGCGCTCGACGCCTATCGCGGGCGTGTCGACGATGAGCGTTCCGGACAAACGCCCGATGTCGAGGATCGCTTCTGCCGACTGGTCGAACAGGTGGCCGAGGGTGCCATGCGACCCAAGCCTGTGGAGCCGAGCTATGCGGACGGCCGCCGTTGGCCCGAACCCGCTCAAGCGCCCCGTACGGTGTGGCGGCTCAGTGTGTCTTACTGGCGGATCGCGACGGCTGAACGCCCCCTGGAGGCACCGCAAGCTCGGGCCGTGCGGAAGTCCAAACTGGAGGTTGATCCAGCCACGCTGCGCGCAGTCGCCCGCGCGCCGTTACGACCCATCAAACCGCAGCAACCCTTGGACATCGGACTCTTTGAAGTGCGCCCACCCGAGGCACCGCATATTGTGATGCCCGATGAGTGACCTGGAAAAGGGACTTGCGCCGTCCCTCGATGATCTGGCGCAGATCGCCGAGCAGGCGTTTGCGGGATTGCCGGAGGCGTTTCGCAAGCTGGCTGGTGAGGTCGTATTTCGCATCGACGATTTCCCGGACGATGCGGTGCTGGACGACCTGGGCATCGAGGACCCTTTCGGCCTCACGGGCCTCTATTCCGGGGTCAGCCTAGCCGAACGCTCCGGCTTCGGTGCCGAACCGGAACCCAGCCGCATATTCCTCTATCGTCGCCCAATTCTGGATGAGTGGGCCGAACGCGGCGACGTCACCCTTGAAGACCTTGTCGCCCACGTGCTGGTCCACGAGATCGGCCACCACTTCGGCCTGTCTGACCCCGACATCGAGGCCATCGAGGCCGCTGCCGACTGAAGTTGACGCCCCCGTCAGGTTTATTGACTTATCTATGATCACCGCACATGGTGCGCAGACCCCGATCAGGAGACGCGCCATGGCCGCCGACGGTAACATCACCAAAGACATCATCTACGACGCCGTCGCGCCGGACGACTTCGAGTCCATGCTGGAGCTGGATCGCTACGGCAATCGCTCCACCGCCTTCGATAAGATCATCAGCGCCACCCACGACCACTTCTGGGATCCCTTGGACAAGCGGTACATCGACTTCGATGAGCCCTTCGACATGGAGAACGAGATGATCCTGCCGGAGGACATGGTGGTGTCCCTACAGACAAAGTACGTCTCTGATCGCCTGATCGACCGCAAGGATCGCGTGCGGTTCGTCAATCAGTTCGCCCTGCGCAGCTTCTCCTCGATCCTGCACGGCGAACAGGGCGCGCTGAACCTGTCGGCCAGCCTCTGCCATGTGCTGAAGGACCAGGGCGCGCAGGAATACGCCGCCAACCAGACCCGCGAAGAGGCCCGCCAC
>JAYTWT010000433.1:0-2547 GCA_043743295.1 Alphaproteobacteria bacterium
ACCACGGCGATTCCGACAGCGATCCACAGGCCGTAGCCTCCTGAAAGCGCCGAGACCATATCTGAGGACGGGGTCACTCGGGTTAGGCCTTGGCTCAAGGCGCGCGCCGACTGTTCCGCCGACTCTACGCGTTGAACCACGCCTGAGACCATAAGCTGACTGGCACCGATCACACCGCCTACCAATCCCGCCGTGCCGATCAACCAACGGCGGGCGGTCCAGCCGCGATTCAACCTTCGCTCGATCCGATCGGCGAAGGCTTGGGCATCTGAAAAATCAGCAACATCAGCGAACAGCCGTTCAAGGCGTCGCTCAAAATCGATCTCAGCCATTCCCCAGCCTCCCCTCAAGCGCGCCCTCGCCGCTTGGCACCAGTCGCGTTCGGAGCTTCTCCAGACCACGTTTGACATGTGATTTGACCGTTCCAAGTGGCAGGTTCAAGGCGTCCGCCGCTTCTGCATGGGACAAGCCCGCGCCGTAGCACATGGACACGCATAGCCGTTCCGGGCCGGACAGGGCTTTCAGACTCTCATCCAGGTCGATCCGTCCGTCGGCATCGTGCGCAAGCCCTTCGTCTTCGTCTCGCGTTTCGTCAGCGTAAGCGGCTAGACGTTTCTCGCGTTGCAAACGGCGCAAGTACTGCCGGGCCGCGATCCGCTTGACCCAACCGGCAAAGGTGCCCTCCCCACGAAACTCCGCAATACGCTCGAAAGCGGCGAGGAAGGCGTCTTGGGCGACGTCGTCGGCCTCTGCGGGTTGCGCGCCCATCCGCCGCAGCAGTTGGCGCACGCCGGAACCGTTCCGACGCACCAACTCGCCGAAAGCGCGTCGCTCACCGGCCGCCGCGTGGCGACATAGCTCCACGTCATGCAGGCTGGTGAAGCTGAGTTGATTTGTGCCCGGCATGGGCCTCTTCCCCGATCCGACGCTTAAGGCTTGCTGCGGTTCAGAATGCCCAGCGCGATAAAGGCAAGGCCGATGAACAGCGGGAAAGCCGACATGCCCAGCATTGGGAAGAGCGCGTCGGGCTCATTGAAGCTGACCGAGATTCCGAGCGCCGCGAAGCCGACGCCAATCCCCGTCCAAATGATCCCAGAGCGCAAATCGCGTTGTGGGGAGGGTGCCATGGGCGGGCTGCGGACGTTACTGGACATCGCGTCGATGACCTCACTCGGTAGCGGTTGGCCTTTCTCGATAGCCACCCTCAAAGTTTCCGCCATCTTCTGGCGTTCGATACTCTTGAAATAGCGCGGGGCGATAATCACGCCGGCGATCGATCCAAAGATGATCAAGATGATGCATACAGCTACCATAGTCGGGTCTCCTCTCCTGGTTTGGCGGGCGGGTTTCGCCCGTTTCTATAGGTTAGAGACGTGGCCTATCGTCATCAGATGCGCCGTCACGCATGAAACCTTGGTCATGTTTCGGACCCAGGGGCAGAGCAAGGCCATTATCCACCGCAAGCCAGGCGACAAAAGCCAGGGTCAGGCAGGCGGCGATGGTTGGAGCCACGGTGTTCAATGCCATCAAAACCGGCAGGATTGCAGGCCACACGGACCACAGGATCAACCCACCCAAGCTCGCCAGGCCCAACAGCCAAGTCAGGTCTACCAGCAGTCTGCGGCGGGCAAGACGCGTCATCACAACGGCCGAGAACATCGCGTCCCGCGGCGGTGGCACGTCCTGATCGAACAGCGCCCGTAGGCGATCATCAATATCCGTCATTGGAGTCTCCCAACACTTCGAGCAGCCGGGCCCGCCCTCGTACAACATGCGACTTTACGGTCCCGAGTGGTAACCCCAGGCTTTCCGCCGCCTCAGCATGACTGAAATCTCCAGCCAAGCAGAGCGCCACGCAGGCTCGCTGGTCCGGCGGAAGTTCAGAAAGGGCCGATACAAGAGACAGCCGTTCGTCCGTCATCGTGACCATGTGTGGCGGTTTTTCGGCTTCGTACGCGCGCTCGCGATTTCGACTGCGGGCAGCCGTCCGCACAGCGGTCAGATATTTGTTATAGCCGATCCCGCAAAGCCAAGCCCGCACGCTGGCACCCTGCTGCAAACGATCTAATTGGGTCCAGGCAGTCAGAAAGGTTTCCTGGGCCAGATCATCGGCCAGGGCCCAGTCGCCGCAGGTACGCCGCAGGAAGGCCCGCAGCGCCTGCTGATGCAGGTCCACCAGTCGCGCGAAGGCCGCTGTCGATCCGGCCTGCGCCGCCTCGACCAGCCCTGCGTCCAGGTGGGCTGTGTTCATCGACCCCGGAACGTCGAAGAGAAGACCGCAGCCACCAGGTTGCCGACGGCCACACAGGACATGATGATCGCGACGAGCTTGAACGACCAATCCACGCCCGGCAGATCCGCATAGATCGCCGCGAACCAGAAACCGGCGGCGACGGATCCGGTCACGATCGCCCGACGCCACGCCCAGACCGGGCCATGTCGATAGTAACGCCGATAGGCTCGACGCGCATGACGCCCGCCATAGCGATTATAATCGCCATAGGCGGTAGGTTCATCCTGATCATCTTCCTCGCGAAGGGCCTTGAT
>JAYTWT010000434.1:0-2696 GCA_043743295.1 Alphaproteobacteria bacterium
GGGCAGGATTTGCTCTGCATACACCTGTCGCACGTGCGGGCCCGCGGGCAGCATGGTGATGACCACGTCGGCGGCGTCGACGCCCAAAGCCACCGACCCCGCCTTTGCACAGCCGGCGGCGACGGCCTTGTCCAAAGCCGTCGCCGACAGATCAAAGGCCATGACCTCGTGCCCGGCCTTAGCCTGGTTGGCAGCCATGCCGCCGCCCATGTTGCCCAGGCCGATGAACGCAACGCGGGGCATTAGAACCTCATTCGTAGGCTATTTGGGCTTGCGGAATTTCAGGATGAACTGGTCGGTGTGCCCGCGGATGGCGGGATCGAACACGCTCTTGGAGTGGTCGTCGGCCGGATTCGCGAGGATCTTGCTCTCGGACTCCAGCTTGAAGCCCGAGCTGATCAGTTGCGCCTTCACATGCGCCGGGTCGATGCGGTGCAACTTGTCGTCCGGGTCGATCGGCGTGCCGGGCGCTGCGGCGTGGTCCAGCACGATGAACACACCGCCCGGCTTGATGGCGTCATAGATCAGCTTATCGACCTTGGAGATGTCCACGTTGCGGGCGCGGGCAAACAGGTCGTGGTAGTTCTGAGCGGTCCAGAACACATCCACCTGCTGTGGTAGGGCAAAGGCGGTGATGCCGGTCTGAACAACGGTGATGTTGCCGTACTGGGGATCGGCGGCGATACCGAAGATGGCGGGCGGCGTTGCCGCGTTGGCCGGGGGCGGGTTGGTAACGGCGAAGACCTTGCCCTTAGGGCCGACGGTCTTGGCGAAGATGCGGGTGAAGTAGCCGCCACCTGGGATGAAGTCGGCGACGGTGGAGCCCGGCTTCACGCCCGCGAACTCCATCATTTCGGCAGGCTTGCGATCCACGTCGCGCTTAGAGTCGGCCTCGGGCCGGCCTTTGTCGGCAACGGCGGCGACCACAGCGGGGGACGGCTTGGCATAAGCGACGCCGGTGCTGAGAACGAGCGCCGCACTGGCGGCCAATAAGACCTTCGAGATCATGACTGGATTTCCTCTCCCGGGGTCGCGTTCCGACCGCCTTGCCTTCAGCCTAGAGGCGACCACTCGTCTGCGAAAGGGAGCGCGCAAAAAATGCTGTCCAGTAGAGCCGTATCCACCTCTTCCAGGGTCGCCGGGTTCCACTTCGGCGCGTTATCCTTATCGATTATCACCGCACGGACGCCCTCCAGGAAGTCGTGGCGCTGCACCACGCGCGCGCCAATCCGGTACTCCATGGCCATGTTCTCGGCGAAGGTCTGAGCCGAGCGGCCGTACTGGAGCTGGCGCAGAGCCACTTTCAGGGTCTGCGGCGACTTGGTGGCCAGCACTCTGAGTTGATCTTTAGCCCAGTCGGTCCCGGCGGCTTTTAGCGCAGCGACGATGGCCTCCATCGTGTCATGTCTGAAGACACGGGCGATCTCGTCCTGATGCGCGGCTATCGGCGGGCGTCCGGCATCGGCTTCGAATAGCGTCAAATGGGTTTCGATCCCGGCGGGATCCGCCAGGATCGCGGCCTTGAGATCTGCGGCGCGGGCCGCCTCCACATAATCTGTGGCGATACCTAGCAGCTCGCAGTCCGCCGCCTTGATCCGCGCGCCGGTCAGCGCCAGCCACAGGCCCAGGCGATCCGGCATCCGGCTCAGGTACCAACCGCCGCCGACATCGGGGAATAGACCGATCCCGGTCTCCGGCATGGCGAAGGTCGTCCGCTCGGTTGCCACCCGATAGCGGCAGGGCATGGCCAAGCCCACGCCGCCGCCCATGGTGATCCCGTCCATGAACGCTACGGTTGGCTTGGGGTAGCGGAACAGCAGGTCGTTCAGCCGGTATTCAGTGAAGAAAAACTCGCGAGCCAGCCGACCGTCCCCTGCCCCGCTTTCGGCCAACATCCGAATGTCGCCCCCTGCGCAGAAGCCGCGTTCGCCAGTATGGTCGAACATCACCAGCTCGACACCTGGGTCATCGCGCCACGCCAGCAGGGCCTCGGTCATTAGGCGGCACATGTTGGTGGTGAGCGCGTGCAGCGCGCCCGGACGGTTCAGGGTAATCCGCCCAAGGCGACCTTCGATGCGGGCGAGAACTTCGGGGTCAGTGATCAATTGGAAGCCTCATCACGAAGATCATGGCACAGCAGGCCAGTACGTTTCGCCGCTACCAGTAGGGGTCCATCTCTGGAGGCGAGGCCACAGCTCCTGGCCAAGCCGAGTGACAGGTAGGCCGAGTCGAACAGGCTGAGGCCCGCGCTCCGCGCGAACTCCATCTGGGCGCGCACACCGTCGTGAGGCAAGGGGTCGTCGATTTCGATGGAAAGAGCTTCAAGCATATCCAGAGCTTGACCATGCTCTGCCCGCGACATCAGTCCCCGGCGCTCCACCGAAAGCAGGGCGTTATGGACCTCCCACGGAAAGACTGCGGGCGCACAGAATGCCCATTTGTCCGCATCGCCGAGGAATGCAGATGCAGCCGGTGTCCTCTGCGACTTTAACAACCACGCCAAGGCCGCCGATGCGTCCACCACAACGATCGTCACTGGCGCATATCACGCTTCAATTCATCCCAGGTGATCTTGTCAGATTCGGGGTTTTCCATAGATATCCGAGCCTGCAGTTCCCGAGACATGCGCAACAATTCGGCACCAGAAACTTTTCCTGGTCGGTCGATGGCGTCCCCCGGAAGGTGTGGGGTCAACC
>JAYTWT010000435.1:0-2583 GCA_043743295.1 Alphaproteobacteria bacterium
TCGCTGGGGCCTGCAGGCCGATAGTGTTCGCGGATCGCTTCGGCGACGACCGGGCTCAGGCCCTCGGCAGCGGCGTAGTAGCCGCCCATCACGCCCTGCAGCTCAGGGAATTCGCCGACCACGCCGGTTGTCAGATCGGCCTTGGCCAGGCGCGCGGCCTGAATGGCCTTGGCCACATCTGCACCGACACGCGGTGCCAAAGCGGCGGCAATCATCTCCAACCGCTCGACCCGCTCATACATGGCGCCCAGCTTGGCGTGGAAGGTAACACCTTTCAGCTTCTCCAGGCGCTGCTCCAAGGTGATCCGGCGATCTTCAGTCCAGAAAAACCGGGCGTCCGACAGCCGCGCTGACAGCACCTTGGCGTTGCCAAGCGCGATGGTCTTGCCGCCGTCGACCGCATCGATATTGGCCACGGTGATGAAGTGAGGCGCCAGCTTGCCGGTCTTGGGGTCACGCACGGCGAAGAACCGCTGATGCACCCGCATCGACGTGCGGATCACCTCGGGCGGCAGGTCGAGGAACACTGGGTCCATGTCGCCCAGCACCGGAATCGGCCACTCAACCAGCCCGGCCACCTCGTCCAGCAGCCCCTGGTCCTCGACAAGTTCCAGATTGCGGGCGAAACAAAGAGTGCGAGCCGCATCGAGGATGCGGTCCTTCCGTTCCTGCGGGTCCAGCACGACATAGTGCTTTTCCAGTTTCTCGGCGTAAGCGTCGTAGTCCTTAACGGTGAACGGCTGGCCCGAGCCCATGAACCGATGGCCCTGCGTCGTGTTCCCGCTGGGAATACCGTCGATCTCAAACGGCACGATCTGGCCGTCGAAAACACAGAGTATACGGCGCAGCGGCCGCACCCAGCGCAGTTTGCTGACACCGGAAACCATGGACTTTGGCCAGGGGAAGCCCCGCACGATCGCCTCGACCATCTCGGCCACAATCTCTGGCGTCGGACGACCGGGTTTGTGGACATGGGCGAACCAGATGCCGTCACGCTCTGTAAGGTCGCTTTTCTTGAGGCCGGTCTTACGCAGGAAGCCGTCGAGGGCTTGCTCGGGAGCGTTCGTCTTGGGGCCCTTGATCTCTTCGTGGCGATCCTTCTGGGCCTCAGGCAGCCCCTCGGCCACCAACGTCAGGCGGCGCGATCCCGCAAAGGTTTTCACCGCTTCCGGTAGCAGGCCTTCTGCAGCCAGGCGTTCACGCGCCATCCGCTCAAGATCCTTGGCCGCCTGCACCTGCATGCGCGCGGGGATTTCTTCGGACAGCAGTTCGAGAAGGAGCTGGGGCATCAGCGGGTTACGGGTTCCAGAGGTGTCGGCGACAATCGCGCCGCCGCTTCGGCGCGCTGATCAGGCGTGGCGAGGGGCAACAGTGCCCGTGTCGTGTAGTATCCAAACATCTTCCCGCCCTTCTCGTATCCCCAGTCCGAGATCAGGGCCTTACTGACGCGAACCTCTGAGCCGAATACGATGCCCTTCAAGTGGACCGGGTCGTCTGCGATCTTAGCGACAACTTCCCTATCGGTGTGGCTCACCAGACGCGCCCAGATGTGTTCGACGTAGCCGTCGTCAGCCTTCAGGGCGAGTTTCACGCTGAATTGCGATGAACCGGGGTCCTGCTGAGCGAATTTGGACCAGAACACATCGAGGGTCTTGACCGCCTCTTTTGTGCTGGCGGCGACGGCAGGATCGTTTCCTGTATCAACCAGTGTTTCGCTCTGAACTTCAGGCTTTAAGTCAGAGCACGCTGCAAGGCTGAGGCTCGCCAAACCGACCAACGCAGCAACCGCCATGACCTTGATCGAAGCCAGCATCACGCGTTCCCGCCTTGGCTCGAAACCCAGGCTTCGGCGCACATCTTACACAGATCACGGATACGGCCGATGTAGGCCTGCCGCTCGGCAACCGCGATGGCACCCCGGGCGTCCATGATGTTGAACAAGTGGCTGGCCTTCAGCACGTGGTCATAGGCGGGTAGCGCTAGCGGCTGACCCTGGCGGCCCTTCATTGCTAAGATACGCGGGACCTCGCGCTCCATATCTTCGAATTGACGCTTGCAGGTGGCCACATCCGCGACTTCCAGTTCGAAGGCGGAGAACTGCTGTTCGTTCGCCAGATAGATGTCGCCGTAGCTGAACTCGTCGTTGAACTTCAGGTCGTAGACGTTGTCCTTGTTCTGAAGATAGAGGCTCAACCGCTCCAGGCCGATCGTCAGTTCACCCGCAACGGGGAATACGTCCAGGCCGCCCACTTGCTGGAAATAGGTGTACTGGGTGATCTCCATTCCGTCGCACCAGACCTCCCAGCCCAAGCCCCAGGCGCCGACCGTCGGGTTCTCCCAGTCGTCCTCGACGAAGCGGATGTCGTGGACCTTGGTATCAATGCCGATGGCCTCCAGACAGCCCAGATAGAGCTCCTGGAGGTTCTCAGGATTTGGCTTCAAGATCACCTGATACTGGTGGTGCTGGTGCAGCCGGTTGGGGTTCTCGCCGTAGCGACCGTCCGATGGGCGGCGGGAGGGCTGAACGTAGGCCGCCTTCCACGGCTTTGGGCCCAGGGTCCGAAGCACCGTCATCGGTGACAA
>JAYTWT010000436.1:0-3789 GCA_043743295.1 Alphaproteobacteria bacterium
GCCCTCCCACCAGCGCCAGACCCTCCGCCCAGCCAGCCCTCTCCCAACCTCTCCCTCTCGGCTTCGCCGGGGGCGAGGAGTGGCGGCTTCGCCGGGAGCGAGGCGGTTGCCCCCCTTAAAACACCGACCACCGGGTCAGTTGCGTCAGCCGCTCCAGGGCCATCGCGCCGACCAGGGAGGTGCCCGCCTCGTCCAGGCCCGGCGACCAGACGGCGATCGAGGCCTTGCTGGGCACGATGGCCAGGATGCCGCCGCCGACCCCGCTCTTGCCGGGCAGGCCCACGTGGAAAGCGAACTCGCCTGAGGCATCGTAGTGACCACAGGTCATCATCACGGCGGTGATGCGGCGGGCATGCTCGGATGTCGTGACATAGGTCTGGTTGACCGGATCCGTCCCACCTCCGGCCAGGAACAAACCGGCCCGTGCCAACTGACGGCAGCTGATCCGCAGCGAACACTGGTGGAAATAGGTCTGCAGAACGTCCTCGACCGGGCTCTTGAGGTTGCCAAACCCGCGCATAAAGTTGGCCAGGCTATAGTTGCGAAACCCCGTGGCGGCCTCGGACCGCGCGACCTCGGCGTCGATATCGATGGCCGCGTTGTCCGCGAAGCGACGCATCGCATCGCGAATTTCGACGATACCTGCCGCCGGCGCGCGCCCGTCAAGCAGGGCGTCGGTCACGACAATGGCACCTGCGTTGATGAATGGGTTCCGCGGGACGCCCTGCTCGTTCTCCAGCTGCACAATGGAGTTGAACCGCGAGCCTGAGGGCTCACGCCCGACTCGGGTCCACAGGTTGTCCCCCTGTCGCTCCAGTGCCAGAGCCAGGGTGAAGACCTTGGAAATGCTCTGGATTGAGAAGGGCATCCAGGCGTCGCCCGTCTCAAATGTGTCGCCCTCGCAGGTCACCACCGCTAGGCCGAACCGGCGCGCGTCGACACGCGCCAGAGCCGGGATGTAGTCGGCCACCCTGCCCCGTCCCAGGTGGTCCTGCATCTCGCGCCCGACTTGGGCGACGATCTCGGCGAGGGCGGGTTGGGCGTCAGATGATGTCGGCATTTCGGCATTTCCGGGAGCCGACCACGCTCGGCGTCTACATTTCCATACGTCTATCAGGTGACCTTCGGGAAGAGCCGCGCCTATGATGGCTGCGTTGCGCTGGGATCGGCGCAAGGTTGGACGGCGGGGATAGGCCTTGGACTCTGAAACCACGACCCAGGCACGCCGTACCACAAGTGGCGGACCGCCGGCCGCTAAACGCCTCTCGGCGTGGCTCAAGGGGTATCGACCCCTGCCCGGTGTGCCGGATGAGTTGTTTGATGCGGCCGGCCGACCCCGCGACTCTTGGATTGCCTTCCTGGGCGAGTTCGCGTCTCACGCCGAGGGCGCGTTCGGCCTGGCCAGCCGACACCTGCGCGACACCGGCGCACCGCGCAGAACCTATGGCGAAGACCATGAGCAGACGTGGCCGTTGGATCCCCTGCCCCTGATCCTGGGTCAGGACGAGTGGGCCAACATCGCAGCGGGCGTGGAGCAGCGGGCCAATCTGATCGAAGCGGTGCTGCACGATATCTATGGCGAGGGCCGATTGGTCGCCGACGGTGCCCTGCCTGCCGCCGTTCTTAGCGGCAGCCCTGATTTTCTGCGCGTTATGCGAGGATCGCGACCCGCCGACGGTCACTACCTCAACCTGTATGCGGTGGACTTAGGTCGCGGACCCGATGGTCGCTGGTGGGTGCTGAATGACCGTACCCAGGGGCCCACGGGCGTCGGTTACGCGCTTCAAAACCGGCTGGTGGTGAGCCGGGCTTTCCCACAACTCTACAACACCATGAACGTGCATCGCCTCGCGCCGTTCTTCGATGCCTTCCGGCGCGGGCTGTCTGCGGCTGCGCATCGGAGCGAGCCGCGTATCTGCCTCCTGAGCCCCGGACCCTTCAGTCCGACCTACTTCGAACAGGCCCATCTGGCGCGGTATCTCGGCTTCCTGCTGGTCGAAGGCGACGATCTGGTGGCGCGCGACGGCAAGGTCTATGTGCGGACAATTGCCGGTCTCAAGCGCGCCGACGTGATCTGGCGTCACGTCGACGCGGATCTGCTCGATCCTCTGGAGCTGAACACCAGTTCGCGCCTCGGCACGCCGGGAATGCTGGAGGCGATCCGTGAAGGCGGCGTGGTCGTAATGAACATGCCGGGATCGGGCATGATGGAGTCGCGCGCTCTCATGGGGTTTCTGCCCCAGCTCAGCCAACGACTTTTGGGCGAGGACCTAAAGCTGCCGAATATCGCCACCTGGTGGTGCGGCAGCCCCGCAGAACGGGCGTATGTCGAGGCGCACCTGGACGACCTGATCATTGCCCCAGCGTTTAACGGACCCAGCCCCGATGGCTTGCTACCGGGGCCTCGCTTAGCGTCGGATCTCTCGGCCAGCGAGCGGGCAGAAGTCCTTCGCCGCTTCCGCGATCGCCCCGGCGACTTCGTGGGCCAGGATGTTGCGCAGTTATCGACCATGCCCGTGCTGAGGAACGGCGCTTTGGAGCCTGCGCCCTTCGTCCTGCGGGTTTTTGCGGCCGCCACGCCGGAGGGCGTGAAGGTGCTGCCCGGCGGGTTCTGCCGCATGTCGGAGAGCAACGACGTTCGGGCGATCTCCATGGGCGATGGCGCGCGCGCCGCGGACGTCTGGATTATCGACGACAAACCGGTCGAGCGACTGACGCTCATCCCCAGCCACGATGATGTGAAGGTGCGCCGAATCTTAGGCCACCTGCCCAGTCGAGCGGCCGATAATCTGTTCTGGCTGGGTCGCTACATAGAGCGCGCAGAGGCTACCTTGCGCCTCGTCCGCAGCCTCTGCACGAGTGTGACCGGTGCTGATGCGGCGACCGCCACTGAGGATCAGACGCTTGGCGCGCTCCGGCGATTGCTGGTCGAGTGGGGGGCCCTTGGTGAGAAGGCCATGACCTCTAGCGTCTTGGAAGCGGTTCAAGACAGCCTGCACGATGTCGCCGCCTGGGGGTCCGTGATCGCCCTGATCCACTCCGCTAGGCGCACCGCCTCAGGCATGCGTGAACGGTTGTCGCCGGATTTCTGGGCGCTGTTGCTGGAGTTGGAAGCCGACATGGGCTCCGGCGAAGCGTTGACCTCGGAGGCCCAGGCCCTCAGACAAGTCGAGGATGCTCTGCAACACTTGGCGGGCCTCTCTGGTCTGGCGCAGGAGAACATGAACCGCGTCGCCGGTTGGCGCTTCCTGGACATCGGCCGGCGGGTTGAACGTGGCGTCAACATCTGCCGGTTCACCCGCATGCTGGCCCACGACAAAGCCACCCTAGATGATCTCGACCTGCTGCTCGACCTGGCCGACAGCCAGATCACCTACCGCGCTCGCTATCTGGTGGGTCTGGCTCTGACCCCGGTCCGGGACCTGGTGATGCTGGACCCTTACAACACCCGCTCGTTGGCTTTCCAGGTCGCGGCGCTGAAGGAACACTTGGCGGTGCTGCCAACGCTTCAAGATGACGGCATGCTTGAAGAACCCAGTCGCATTCTCCTGCCGCTCGCGACCGAGGTCGAAACCGAAGACGCCAAGCGACTGGACGCTGACAAGGCCCATCGCTGGGAGCGCGCGCTGATGCGGGCCTCCAGCGCCATTGCAGACCGCTTCTTCCTGCAAGGCGCGACCGCCGTGCCGACCATCAAGCTGGTCGGTCTGGCGTGATCTACGCGCTGCGCCACCGCACGACCTATAGCTACGGTGACAGTGTCAGCTTTGCGCGTTGCGTGCTGCGCCT
>JAYTWT010000437.1:0-2600 GCA_043743295.1 Alphaproteobacteria bacterium
GCTGGGTGCCCCGGCCCCGGCGAATCCCCGGAATCTCGCGGTCGTGTTCGGCCAGTACGACGAGTTCGCCGTCCTGATGTGGGGTGTTCCCAAAGGCTCGGCGGTCGAGACCTCGCCCAAGCTGCAGAAGCTGTTCGGCCTGAACGGGCCGGTGCAGGAGGATTTCATTTACGGCTCGATCGCCGACGGTACGGCGCGCGTGCTGCTCAACCCCCCGGTCACCCATCCGTGGGAACACTTCTCGGAGGCCGGGGTCGGCGCGGCGGTCGGCTGGTTCCAGCGCACCATCCCCACCACCATGGAGAGGAAGCCCGCCAACCAGATCTGGCTGGTCAAGGAGTTCGGCACCCTCACCGCCTTCATCGGCATGGTGTGGCTGATCCTGACGACCTTCGACCTGTTGCTGGTCTTGCCGCCCTTCGCGGGCCTGGCCCAGACGGCGATGCCCCCCGTGGAACGCCGCGATGGCCGGTGGTGGCTGTCGGTGGCGATCACCGCGATCCTTCCGGCCGTGACCTATTTCCCGCTGATGAAGGTCGGTCAGCTGTTCTTCCCGAACGCGGCCTTCCCCCAGTGGGTGCAGAACCAGCTGCTGGTCTGGGCGCTAGGGACGGCATTGATCACCCTGTTGCTCGGCCTAGTGCTGAAGCGCGGCAGGCCCGCCTTCACCAACCGCTGGGCGCTGGCCTTGGGTGCGGCTGTCGTGACGATGGGCGTCGCCTATCTGTCGCTGGTGCTGATCGACGCGGTGTTCAAGGTCGACTACCGCTTCTGGGTGCTGGGCCTAAAGCCGCTGGACGCCACGCGGGCGGCGCAACTGCCCGCCTACCTGATCCTTTGGACCCTGTTTTTCCTGGTCACCATCCGGGCGTTGGCGGCCAATGTAGCGGTGCGTGGCGAGGGGCTGCTGGCCGCTGTCGGCTGGGCCAAGGTCGCCATGGCCGGCGGGTTCTTCGCCCTCGTGGCCTGGCAGTATGCGAGCCTGTTCAATACCGGCCTGCTGGCCACGCCTAAGGAGCCGTTGAACGTCATCATCGCGATCCAGTTCGTGCCGCTGCTGGCGGTGATTGGGGTGATCGGCGCTTTCACCTACCGGCGCACCAACTCCTACGTCCCCGGTGCCCTGATCTGCGCGTTGCTGATCAGTTGGTACGTCACCTCCGGCACCGCCAATCACTGGCAGCCCGGCTACCCGTTCAAGATTCCGGGCGCGGCGGCACCGGCGAGGGCACCGGCCAATCGATAGGCGCAGGACTATCGAACTTTGACATGACCAAGGGTGTCGATACGACCAAGACCGGCTGGGCCGACCTGCTGGCGGAAGGCCGCCTACCTAGGTTTGCCCTGATCTGCCTGGGCGTCTGGCTGAATGCGGCCGATAGCTTGGTGACCTCGACGATCATGCCCAGCGTGGGTGCAGACCTCGGCGGCTATGCTTACTTCGCCTGGGCGACCGTGGGGTTCCTGGTCGGCGCGATCATGGCGGCGGCCAGCGCGGGACGGCTCTCCGAACGCTTCGGCCTGCGCGGCGCAACTGCGGTTGCGGGGGCAATTATGGCGGCGGGCTGTGTGATGAGCGCGATGGCACCCGGCATCGCGATCTTCCTGGCAGGTCGGATCATCCAGGGGCTGGGCAGCGGCTGGATCTCCGGCTTCGCCATGGTCGCCATCGCGTTTCTGTTCCCCGAGCGACATCTGGCACGGGTGTTCGCGGCGGTGACCGGCGTCTGGGGCATCGCCACGCTGCTCGGCCCATTGTTCGGCGGACTGGTGGTGGAGAGCGGCAACTGGCGTGATGTGTTCTGGCTGTTCGCGGCTCAGGCGGCGCTGTTCAGCGTCGCCGCACCGTTCCTGCTGGGTGCGGACGCTAAGGTGGAGCGTGGGCCCGGAATTCCATGGCGCCAACTGGGCGTTCTCGGGGTCGGCGTGGGGGCTCTGGCGGTGGCGAATGTGGTGGAGGCGCCGATCCTGTCCGTCACCTTGGTGCTCGTGGGGTTCGCGGCCCTGGGCGCAATGGTCTGGATGGACGCCGCCGCAAAGGTGCGATTGCTGCCGCAACGGGCTTGGGACCTCTCCACGGTCTGCGGCGCCGGATACCTGTCCCTCTTCGCTCTGACCGCGGCCTCGATGGGCTTTGCGATCTATGGCCCCGCGATCCTGCAGCAGCTGCGAGGCTTCACACCCCTATGGGCGGGCTATGCCATTGCGGTTGAGTCTTTGGCCTGGACGGCGGCAGCCATCGCGGTGGCCGGGGCCGTCGGGGTCTGGGATGGCCGCTGGATTCGGGTGGGCGCCGTCCTGCTGGTCGCCAGCTTGGTGATCCTCGCTTTGACTATGGCGGATGGCCCTCTCGCGTGGGTGCTGATCGGTGGCGCGCTCCTGGGCGAAGCGTTCGGGTTCTCGTTCGCCCTAATGAGCCGTCGCATCCTGGCCGCGTTGACCGACGATGATCGCGCCATCGGGTCTTCCGCTATCACTGCGGTACGTCAGGCCGGCGCGGCCGCGGGTGCAGCGATCTCGGGTGTCGCTGCAAACCTCGCAGGCTTCTCGGGTGGCTTGACCGACGCCAGCGCGCGCGGGGCGTCCTTCTGGATCTATGC
>JAYTWT010000438.1:0-4786 GCA_043743295.1 Alphaproteobacteria bacterium
CTGACCGACCGGGATCATGCCGATGATGTTGGCGGTACCGCCGCGACGCAGCATGTTGAAGCACTGTTCCGCTGTCTTGGTCAGGCCGATGGCCTCGAAAGAATGCTGGACGCCGCCCTTGGTCATCTCGATGACCTGCTTCACCACATCGTCGCCGCCAACCAGGAAGTCAGTAGCGCCCATGGCCTTGGCTAGGTTTTCTTTGCCCGGCGACATGTCGATGGCGATGATCCGACCTGCGCCCGCCATGGCCGCGCCATTGACGGCTGCCAGACCCACGCCGCCGCAGCCGATGACTGCGACCGTATCGCCGGGTCGGACGCTCGAAGTGTGGATCACAGCGCCCACACCGGTCATGACGCCGCAGCCGATAAGCGCCGCACGATCCAAGGGCATATCCTTACGGATCGCCACGCAGGCATGCTCGTGAATCAGCATCTGTTCGGCGAACGACGACAGGTTCAAGTATTGCAGCATCGGACCGCTATTGGTGGTCAGGCGCGGCTCGTCTTCCTGGCCGCGCTTGGTCTCGGGCGACTGGCAAAGGCTCATGTGTCCGGTCAGGCAATATTCGCAGTGGCCGCAGAACACCGACAGGCACGTGATCACATGATCGCCGACCTTCACAGTGCTGACTTCCGAGCCGATCGCCTCGACCACGCCGGCGCTCTCGTGACCCAGGACGGCCGGGAGTGGATGGGGATATGAGCCCTCGATGAAGTGCAGATCGGAGTGACATACGCCAGCGGCTGCGGTGCGGATCAGCACCTCATGCGGGCCGGGCTTGGAAATCTTCACATCCTCAATCTGGAGAGGCTTACGAACCTCGCGAAGCACAGCAGCTTTCATGGCATTTCCCCTTAAGTCTCGTGGTTTCTGCAACAGCCTTATCGCCGTTCAGATACCGCTGGGAAGCCCCTATTGGCGAAACCGTTCGACAGGCGCACAAGCGCCTTCCATCTAGGACCTGAATGGACCCATCTCCGACACCGCCCACTGTCCCGGCCACTGCCGTCTTCCTGGCGTTCCTGCGGCAGGGATTGACGGCGTTTGGCGGGCCGGTGGCTCACCTTGGCTATTTCCGTCGCGAGTTCGTGGATAAGCGCGGCTGGCTGACCGAAGTCGCCTATGCCGATCTCGTCGCCCTTTGCCATGTGCTGCCCGGGCCGACGTCCAGCCAGCTGGGTATCGCCATCGGACTGCGGCAGGCCGGGCTGACCGGCGCGCTGGCTGCTATTGCCGGATTTACCCTGCCCGCCGCCGTCGCGATGATTGCCTTTGCCCTCCTGGCCCCTGGAATCAGCGCGCAGTTCGGCCTGAACTGGCTGCATGGGCTGAAAGTCGCCGCCGCAGCTGTGATCCTACAGGCGGTGATCCAGATGGCCCGCACGCTCGCGGTCGGACCCCTGCGCGCGGGCCTGGCAATCGGCGCGGCCATTGGGCTTTTGACCGCGCAAGGACCTATCGCGCAAATCGCAGTCCTGGTCGCTGGCGGTCTGTTCGGCCTAGCGTTTCTACGCGACGCTGGTGATGCTCCGGCGACCGACACGGGTGCTCCCAGCATCGACACCCAGAGCGCACTGATAGCGCTGGCGATCTTTGCTGCATTGCTTGTCGGATTGCCACTGCTGGCCAGTCTGCTGCAAAATACCGGCCTGGGCCTCGCAAGTGTCTTCTACCGCACAGGTGCCCTGGTGTTCGGCGGCGGCCATGTGGTGTTACCCCTGCTGGAACGCGAGATCGTCGACCGGCGCTGGCTGGACCAACAAACCTTCCTGGCAGGCTATGGCGTCGTTCAAGCCCTACCCGGCCCGCTGTTCAGCTTCGCGGCATTTGTTGGCGCATCACAGGGCTATGGCCCGCGAGGCATCGTCGGCGGGTTGATCGCGCTGTTCGCGATCCTGTTGCCGAGCTTGTTGTTGGTGACAGGGGTGATGCCGTTCTGGGAGCAGCTAAAGCGACAGGCCTGGGCTCGGGGTCTGATCGGTGGGGTGGGAGCAACGGTCGTTGGCGTCCTGGCCGCGGCCCTCTGGGACCCGGTTCTGCTATCGACGGTGCGGCAGCCAACCGACTGGGCGCTGGTCGCTGCGGCGTTCGTGTTCCTGCAAGTTGCCAAGGCCCCGCCATGGCTGGTGGTGATCGGTTTCGCCCTGGCGACGGGACTACTCAAGACTTAGCGGACGGTGTCGCCAACGCTTCACGCAGTTCGCGTTTGAGCACCTTACCCGTCGGACCGATTGGCAAGGCATCGACGATCCGCACCTCGTCCGGGGTCCACCACTTCGCAACCCGCTGCGAAACATGGGCTTTCAGAACTTCCGGGTCGGCGGTCTGGCCTGGGCGCAAGACCACCAGCAACAGCGGCCGTTCGTCCCACTTGGGGTGTGGCATCCCTACTGCCGCCGCCATCGCAACGGCCGGGTGCGAACAGACCGCATCCTCCAGATCGAGGGTCGAAATCCACTCCCCCCCCGACTTGATTACGTCCTTGGCGCGGTCGGTGAGGCGCAGGTAGCCCTCGGAATCCAGCGTGGCGATGTCGCCAGTGTCAAACCAACCGTCGTCGGTGAACGCCGCTGCGCCATCCTGCTTGAAATACGCCGATGAGGTCCAGGGGCCGCGCACCTGAAGCGCACCCGGGCTCTTGCCATCGCGCGGCAGCTCAACACCATCCTCGCCGACGATCCGCAGGTCGACGCCCCACAGCCCGCGCCCCTGCTTCAGCTTACGCTGAGTGGACTGAGCCGGGCTTTCACCCGCGTGGTGCGCAAGGCCGGTGTTTATCACCCCCAGCGGACTCATCTCTGTCATGCCCCAGATCTGGCGGACCTGGGCGCCCAGCTTGGCCTCGACCCGGTCGATCAGACTGGCAGTCGGTGCCGATCCGCCAATGGCGACGTTGCGCACAGTGGTCAGGGCCCCGCCGGTCGCGTCCAGATGATCCAGCACCCCGATCCAGATGGTCGGCACGCCCAACAGGAACGTCGCGCCTTCGCTCACCGCCAGCTCACAGATCGTCGGGCCGTCCAACTGCCGACCGGGCAGCACCAGCTTGGCCCCCACCAACGGCGCGGCATAGGGCGTGCACCAGGCGTTTGCGTGATACATCTGGGCGCACGGCAAGACGGTATCGCGCGCCGACAGGTCAAACGCGTCTGGCAGCGCTAGGGCCAGGGCATGCAGCACCGTGGAGCGGTGGCCATAGAGCACACCCTTGGGATTGCCCGTCGTTCCGGACGTGTAGCAAAGGCCGGACGCCTGCCGCTCGTCGATGTCCGGCCACGTCCAGTCCGGTGATTGCGCCGCCAGCAGGGTCTCATAGTTCAGCACGCCAAAGGGTGCATGGGCGGCGTCGGTCATCGCGATGACCGTCTTCACCGTGGTCATCTTCGGTGCCAGCTGGGCGACCTGATCGGCAAAGGTGATGTCGAACATCAGCACGCTGTCTTCCGCATGGTTGGCCACCCAGACGATCTGGTCGTCGTGCAGGCGCGGATTGATCGTGTGAAGCACCGCCCCAATCCCGGTCACCGCAAAATAGAGCTCAAAGTGCCGGTGCGTGCTCCAGGCCAAGGTTGCCACCCGGTCTCCGGGTTTCACGCCCAGCACCAGCAGCGCCTGCGCCATCTGCTTGGCCCGCGCCAAGGCGTCGCGATAGCCATACCGGAACTCCGGCCCTTCGATGGTCCGCGATACGATCTCCCGGTCACCATGATAGAGCGCCGCATGCTCCAGGATCGACGGCAACGTCAGCGGTCGGTCCATCATCAGGGCGTGCATGGGGTTAGTCCTCCGTGGTACCCGCCCGAGGCTAGGCCATTGGAGCCGCATGGCGAAGCCCCGCACGACACTATTTGCCGGTTGAATACGCACGACGTGGCCCGTTCGTGGACATTCGCCTCTGAGGGGAAGCGTTACACCTGGAGTTGCTTGCGTCGATTGGCGGGAGCTGCTGACTCCAAACTCCCGACGAACACCGTCGAATTCGGCAGAACTAGGACACAGGCCCATGCGCTCAACCCTCTTGGCGGCAACCCTCGTATTGGGAATGGCGTGCGCGACCTCGGCATCGGCCGTTGTCACGACGTTCGCCACGTTCAGCGGGGCTGACACCAACCTGCGTTACGTCAGTTCAGGGAACTCTCTCGCGCGCTCGAATGATGCCGTAATCTACACAACCTCCACCGCTACAGGTACCGCACCGGGCGCGGCGGCGGTGACCTTCAGCTTCGTGAATAGCGCGCTCGACCCGTTCGTGACTAACGTCAACGCGCGGCTGACGATCAATGCGACGGTCGCCAAGGACAGCGACGCGACGACGTTTGCTTCTTTCTTCAATCAACCCGGCATCAGCGGGTCGTTCAGCTTCATCACAACCACCGGCATCTTCATCAGCGGCCCTGGCTTCGTTGACACCTTCTATGCCGCCGGATCCAACCTGCTTTCCGGTACATTCGGTGGCGGTGACTTGTTCGGTGCCGTCGGCGGGGCCGCAGGATCGGCATCGGCATCCACCAGTGGCGGCGATACAGTCGACTATGTCTCGGACTTCTTCGATTTTTCCGCGACGACCGACCGCGAATTCTCGTTCGGCCTTAGCGGGGTCTCTCCCGTCTTTGCGTTGGGAACCGGAGACAACGGTGCCCTCCAGGATTTCCGGGCAAAGGTTGGAGGCGCGGCCTCTTCAGATGGCGCGCCCGTCCCTAGCAATCTGGCCGCCGCCGTCCCAGAGCCTACGACCTGGAGCCTGATGTTGGCAGGCTTCGGCCTCCTAGGCGCATCGCTG
>JAYTWT010000439.1:0-5558 GCA_043743295.1 Alphaproteobacteria bacterium
GGTGCCATCCGCCGTCAGCACGCCCGTCGGCGTAATCTTGGTGACCTTGTCAGTAATCAGGCTGACATTGTCCCGCTTGAGCGCGCTCAGCCAGACGCCGTTATCGAGCACCGAGCGTTTGCCGCCAATCGGATAGGTCGGGATGACCTTGGCGGCCAGGTCGGGCCGGTCGGCGACCTGGGCCTGCAGCGCCGCCGTGGCGATCTCGCGCAGCATGGCGTTCTCGGCACTGACGGCGCCGGGCGAGCCGTTCCACTGAGGATCGGACTTCACCATCGGCAACATGCCCTCGGTGGTCATCCAGAACAGCCAAAACCGGTACCATTTGTCGAAATAGGGCACGTGCTCCAGCACCCACTTCATGCCTTCGGGCACGTCGTCATGATACTGTGGCGAGGGCAGGCCCCAAGGCGGGCTACGTTGGAAGACGGTCAATTTTGCAACGTCCGGCGCGATCTCCGGCACGAACTGATACGCCGAAGCGCCAGTGCCGATCACTGCAACCCGCTTGCCCTTCAGGTCCACATCGTGCCGCCACTGCGCGGAGTGAAAGGTCGGGCCTGCGAAATTACCGATCCCGTCGATCTCTGGAAAGCGCGGGCGGTTCAACTGGCCGACGGCGGTGATCACGGCGCTCGCTTCGACGACCTCGCTCGTGCCGTCCTTCCGCGTCATGGTCGCGTGCCAGACCCCCTTGCCCTCGTCCCAGGCCAGAGTTTCAACACGTGTCTCGAAGCGGATCTTCTTCCTCAGTTCGTACTTGTCCGCGACGCCTTGAAAATACTTGAGCAGCACCGGCTGCGGCGAATGGTGTTGCGGCCACGCGTGATTGGGCTCGAAGGAATAGCTGTACATGTGGTTCGAGTTGTCGACCCGGCATCCGGGATAGGTGTTCTCAAACCAGGTCCCGCCCACATCGGCGTTCTTGTCGACGATCTCGAACGGAATGCCAGCCTGGGCCAGTCGGATGCCACTGAGGATGCCGGACATCCCGGCACCGATCACCAGCACGCTGAGTTTGCGTGCGGCCTTGACCAATTCCGGCTGCTCGAACTGGGGATCCTTGCTGCTCTTGCCGGCCAGGGCCAACTCATCGAGCAGAAAGTCGGTGTACTGGGCCGGGATCGCGGCACCGGCGACAAAATCCATCTGGCGACGCAGCAGGGCCATGGCCGGGCTGGGCATAACCGGCGTCCCGGTTTTCAAGAATTCTCGGATCGCCTCTGCGGCGGCGGCGCGCATCTGCGCCTGTACCGGCTCAGCGATGCCGATTTCGCCGCGCGCCATCGGGACATAGGCCGGCTTCCATTCGGGTCGCAGCCAGCTGTCGCTACCGGTCGCGTGCACCAGCGCCGTCATTAGCGCGGGCAGATGCACATCCTTCAGCATCGCTTCCAGGTTTGCGGGGGCTTCGGCCATGGCGTTTCCAACCTGAGTTATCGCTGTTCGGTTAGCCACAGAATGCCTGTCGCGAACGCTGAGCGGAAGTCCTACCTTCACGTCAGGACCAACGCGACTGTGTGGCGCGGATGCGGGCCTCGATCTCCGCTGGCAAGCTGAGGCCGGACGCGGCTGTATTCTCGCGAAGATGCGCCATCCGCGTTGCCCCGAACACGGCACTGCTGACGTGCGGATTGGCCAGAACATAGGCCAACGCCGCTTGGGACCCGGTCATTTCGGGCATTTCATGCAGGAACCCGAACCGCGCACCCCGGACCAGGTCTTGACGGTGGTTCGTCAGGGACCGCGCCAGATACCAGGCATCCCTGGGACGTCGTAGCCGCTTCCAAAAGCCCTGCGTGTGCCCCATCGCCAGGGGCATCCCTGCCAACACACCCTTCCCTGCCGCCGCCGCCCAGGCGATCAGCGACGCGCGCTCGGGCCGCAGCACATTGAAGTCGACCATGACCAGATCGATCACCTGCAAGCTCAGCGCGTGCTCGGTGACCGCCGGATCAAAGCTATTTAGGCCGACCGCGCGGATGAGGCCTCGATCCTTCAGAGCCACCAGCGCCTGGATCATCGCGCCATCCAACTCGGTGATCGCCGGACCGTGGAGTTGCAGGATATCCAGTCGCTCCAGTCCCAGCGTTCGCAGGCTGCGCTCTGCGCTGGCCGTCACCGCCGCCGGCGACATGTCGCGCGCAATCCGACCGCGTCCCGCGTGGTAGGTTCCCGCCTTGGTCGCGATCACCAGCTTGTTGGTATCCCGTCCCTTGAGCGCCCGACCCAGTCGAGGTTCGGCCTGACCCGCCGAATAGCTGGAGCCGGTGTCGAACAGGGTGATCCCCAGGTCGATGGCCTCGTGCACCAGGTCCACCGCCGCGGTCTCATCGAAGGCGGGCTTGCCCCACCAACTGGCGCAGCCGAACCCCAACTCCGATACCGTCAGGCCGGTACGACCTAGGGGGCGATAGCGCACGACTAGCGCAACGTGGCGGTTTCGGCGGCCAGCCGGTCGGTAACGACCGTCCACGCCGCCGTCGTGGGGATCACCACGTCGAAGTGGCTGGCGCCCGGGATAGCGACCGCCTCGGCGCTGTCGCCGGAAGCTCGCACCTGCGCCGCATAGGCTTGGCCGGTCGGCGGCGGCATCACATGGTCGAACTCGCCGGAGATCATCACCACACGCGCGCCCGTCGGTAGCAGCTTGGCTGGCGAGGTATCCGCATAGGCGTTCGCACGCGTTGCCAATCCGATGATCCTGGGAATCGGCTCAGGCCCACAGGCACCCGCAAACACGTGGCCTTGCCCCTCAAGGTCACCAATTCCGCCGAGACTGACCACGGCACGGATCTTCAGCGGCTTGGCGCGCCAGAGGGGGCTGGATTTAGGCAAATTCGCGCGCGCCGCGGCCCACAGCGCGAGATGACCGCCCGCTGAGTGACCCAGCGCCACGACCCGGCGCGTGCTGAGGTGATAGCGCTGCGCCTCTAGCCGTACGCGATCTACCGCGTCGGCGACATCGAGGAAGGTCCCAGGATAGCCCGCCCCCGCTTCGCCCAGCTTGCGATACTCGACATTCCAGACCGCATAGCCTCGGCTCGCCAGGTCCGCCGCAACGCCACTGGTCTGGGCCAGCCCCTGGTACTCCGCCAGATAGCAGCCGCCGTGGATCAGGATCACGACCGGATGCGGTCCGCGCCCCTCTGGCAGGAACAGGTCCACCACCTGCGCTGGCTCCGCGCCGTAGGCAATCCGAGCGCTGGCCTCGACCTGGGGTTGGGACATGTAGTCCTGAACGGTGGCGGGGGTGGCATAGGCACCAGTGCCCAAAGCCGTGGCAAGGGTCGTGGATGCTAAGGCGAGGATACCCTTCGGTTGCCGACCCAAAGTCGTCTCCATGCAAACGCGTTGACCGGTCCCTAACGTCCGCGTCCGGCGAAGCGCCCAGCAGATGCACCAATCCGCCTTCGCGCCGAAGTGGCTTGCCGAGCCGTAGCGCCCAGCGGGCGCGAAGGCTGGTGGGCGGCGACGGGTTCGAACCGCCGACCCCCTCGGTGTAAACGAGGTGCTCTAACCAGCTGAGCTAGCCGCCCGTGCGCGCGCTTTTAGGGCAAATGCCGTAGGCTGCGGAAGCCCTAAACGAAAAAGCCCCGGCCAAGGCCAGGGCTCCACGCCACTGGCGCGCCCGCTCGACGGTAATGCAATCTTTAGAGGCATCTATGGGCATAAAATCCCCTGAGAGTTGTTTGAGATTGCAGTAAATTGCCTCAACGGCGTAACAGAGGTTGATAAAGAGACCCGTGCGAGTATTAACGGGGTCCAGGTCGGATAGCAGCGATTGGCGCCGCTGCCGCGTTTCAATTTTCCGGTCTTCCGGAACGGTTAAATGGGGTTGTGTTATGAATAAAATAATCGCAGCAGGTGCATCGGCTGTGCTGATTTCGCTGATGGGTTCGTCGTCTGCGGTGGCCGCGACGGCGATCTATACTTTCGATCACTATGCCGCAGGGTTCACCGGTTCGCTGGGGACGGTCACGGTCAGCGATAGTGTGGCAAACCAACTCCTTATCGACATCAACCTTACCGATAACACCTTTTTCCAGCAGGACGGTGGGTCAGGGAGTGAAAACGTCGCGCTTTGGTTTGACCTTGGCGGGGCTAGCGTACCGCTGACGTACAACTTCACTGCGCCGACTGCGGGTGGTTTCCCCACCGGTGGGCAGTTTACGGGCAAGCAATTTGACAATAACGCCTTCCGTGGTGGCGGCGGGTTTCTTTCCGGCTTCGATTACGCCGTCACGGTGAAGGATACTGCCGGTGATAAGGACTATTATGGCGGTACGAACAACCTGACCTTCACGATCACCGGGACCGGCTTGACCTTGGCCAGTCTTACGTCGCAGTCGGAGACGAACGGACTCGTATCCAAAAACGTGTTCTTTGGGGCTGATCTGCGCCAGTGCATCGGTACTGCGGTCTGTCCCACGGGTCCGGTCGGCGCAACGCTAAGCCGTGGCGGTGGCGGCGGTGACGCTGTCGTTCCCGAGCCCGGCACCTGGGCGCTGATGATCATCGGCTTCGGCGGGGCCGGAGCGATGCTCCGCCGCCGGCGCGCCGCGCTTGCGTAGTAGCGTCGACGTAGCGTCGACGTAGAAGGCCCGGCTAATCGCCGGGCCTTTTTCGTAGAATGTCAATCACGTCGATCCGCCGTGCAGCGATCTTCCCGGCGTATTTACACGAATAGAAAGTCGCCGGTCTTCAGGGCATAGCTATTGCTGAGATGCAGCAGTTCCGTGACCCGGCTGGTGCCGTCTGTGACGATCCAGTCCGTGGCGGAGCCTGCGACCTTGGTCAACGTCGAGCCGGATGAGTAGCCCAGGAGCTGAATACGGTCGCCCTTGGCGAAATCCTGGATCGTGTCGTCGACAACCTCGCCGCGCGCGAGGACGAAGATGTCCCGGCCCGCGCCGCCGACATAGAGGTCAGCGCCAGCGCCTCCGACCAGTCGATCATCGCCAGACCCGCCGATTAGCGTGTCGGTTCCCGTTCCACCGTCCAAGGTGTCGGTTCCGGACCCACCATCCAGCCGATCCGCTCCAGCCAAGCCAAAGAGGAAGTTGGCGCTGGAATTTCCGGTGATGATGTTGGCCAGCTCGTTGCCGGTCCCGTTGGCTGCCGACCCGGTCAGGGTCAGGTTTTCAACGTTGGCACCCAACGCATAGCTCACCGAGCTTTGGACAAGATCGATACCTTCGCCCGCCAGCTCGAGGACAATGTCCCCGACGTTGTCGACCACGTAAACGTCATCCCCAACGCCGCCAGCTAGGCTGTCTGCGCCGGCTCCGCCGTCAAGGGTGTCATTCCCTGCCAATCCGGACAGGGTGTCGGCGTAGATCGTCGGCGCGGCTTGGTTCGCGAGGCTGACCGAGGGGGTGATCGCGTCAGATCCCGCCGTTCCAGTAATCAACACGCCGGTCGCCACCACCGGCGCGGGCGCGGGCGTTGGCGTAGGGGCTGGGGCAGAGGCTGAACTCACGGTATTTAGGAAGGTTGAGATGTCCAACCGACCGTCGGAGGACACCTTATCGAGCACTGAGACTGTGGCGGTTGTC
>JAYTWT010000440.1:0-2424 GCA_043743295.1 Alphaproteobacteria bacterium
GGTCTTAACCATCCACAGGTGCGCGGCACCGGCCCCTATGACCTCGCCTTCGCCAATATCCTGGCCCCGCCGCTAGTGGCCCTATCTCAGGATATCAAACGTGCACTGAAGCCCGGTGGCTACGTGATCCTGTCGGGCCTGCTTCGGACGCAGGAACGCCGGGTGCTAGCGGCCTATATCTCCAAGGGCTTCCGACTGGTCCGCCGCATCCACCGCGACGCCTGGGCGACGCTGGTGCTTCGGCGGGGGTAGCCGCCCTTTGGCGTTGAGAAACCCAAATCAATTTTTTTCGTCATCCCCGGGCACTTGTCCCGGGGACCCATAAACGCCGAGGGTGCAGGCTTAACGCCGCGTTGCCGTACCTTACCGGCAAGCCCCTACGCATCTGGGTGACCGGCACGTTGGCCGGTCATGACGAGCAGACCGTAGGGGTTACCCTACCGCCCTCGCTGCCCCCAACGCCTCAATCCAGTGCCGCTCACGCGCCTTAATCTGATCGGCCAGACCGATGGCAGACAAGGTCTCGTCATCAATCGTTTCGACAATTTCGAAGACGAAGGCCTCGGCACCGTGCGCGGTCCAGGCGGCCTGCATGGCCTTGTTGGGATGCCCACCGGTCTTCAGACCGAACCACAGCTTGTTCTGCTGCGAGCCGACGTTGCGCACCCCCGCGATCCAGGTCTGGCCGCTCGCCGCACAACGCACCGCATAGACGCCAGCCAGAGTCTTTCTATCCTTAAAGTCGCGGACGAGGTCGCGACGGCTCTGGTTGTCCATCACGCAGCCCGCTCACGCCAGGTCGCGAACGCACCCAGGAACAGCACCAGACCGACCGGACCGAACATGAAGGTGAAAAACAGACACGGCAGTACGACCAGATGCGGCACCTTACGTTGGCCGGCAACCACAACCGCCCAGGCACCGACCCAAAGGTCAAACGCCAGATAGTGGATCCAACCCACCGTCATGCCCGTCGGCTGCGCGAACAACGCCATGACCCCGGATAAGGTGGTGAAGTCCGGCATGCCGCCGGAACCCGTGCCGCCGCCGAACAAGCTACCTGCCAGGGTGACCGCGTAGGTCACAGCCAGGAGGGTCGCGATCCCTCGCGCGAACAGCACAAGCCTGTCCCGCGCCAGCGGTGCAAGCGCCAAGGCCGCCCACGCCGGTAGGGCCGCGAGGTTAGCGATGCTAAATATCTGTTCCGGTGACATGGCGTTGGCTCCTTACAGCGCGCCCTCTAGCGCCTCGCGGTGACTTGTCAATTATATCCGGGTAAAATATTAGGCCCTGCGAGATTGCCCGCAAACCACGATGCGCCTAAATCAGTGTCATGTTCCAGACCTTCACCGAGTCCACCGACCCTTCGTTCGGCTCGCGCCATGTTCCCCTGATCCGCCAGGCTATGGCGAAACAGGGCCTGGATGGCTTCCTCGTGCCGCATGAGGACGAGCATCAAAACGAGTACCTGCCCGCCGCCAATGACCGGCTGGCGTGGGCGACGGGGTTCACCGGTTCGGCGGGCGCGGCAGTGATCCTGAAGGATAAGGCCGCTGTGTTCGTCGATGGCCGCTACACGATCCAGGTTCGCGATCAGGTGGATGGCCAAGTGTTCGAAATCCGCGATCTGGTCGACGGCGGGGTGCCCGCTTACCTTGAAACGGCGACCGGTCGCGGCCAGAAGATTGGCTACGACCCTCGCCTACATAGTCCAGACGCGCTTGCACACCTGCGGGCTGCCGCCGCCAAGACCGGCGCCGAGTTGACCCCTGTGAATGCAAACCCGCTCGATCAGGCCTGGGGCCAGGGCCGTCCAGCCCAGCCGGCGGCTCCGGTCGTCCCACAATTTTTGGAATTTTCCGGCGAAGAGTCGAATGCCAAGCGCGCCCGGGTTGGCGCTCTGGTCGCGCTGAAGGGCGGCGACGCGGCGGTGTTGACAGCGCCGGCCTCCATCGCCTGGTTATTCAACGTCCGAGGCGGCGACGTGATCCGTTCCCCCCTCCCCATCGGCCAAGCGATCCTAAGCAAGGACGGAACCGCAAGGCTGTTCCTCGATCCCGCCAAGGTGACGACGGACCTGCCGGCTTGGCTGGGCAATCAGGTCACTCTGGAAACCCCCGAGGACCTGCCTCAGGCCCTGGCCGACCTGAAAGGCCAGAGCGTCATCGTCGATCCAGCTCAGTCGTCAGCTTGGTATTTCGACACCCTGAGCGGCGTGGGTGCCCAGGTAATCCGGTCTGAGGATCCTTGCGCCCTGCCCCGCGCCTGCAAGAACGCGGTGGAAGTCGAAGGTACCCGTAACGCCCACATCCGTGATGGTGCAGCCCTGACTCGGTTCCTCCACTGGCTGGCCACCGAGGGCCAGATCAATCCGCCGGACGAGATCACCGCCGTCCGCAAGCTGGAAGCGTTTCGTGCCGCCGC
>JAYTWT010000441.1:0-14070 GCA_043743295.1 Alphaproteobacteria bacterium
CTTATACGTCGTCGAAGCACGGGCTGGTCGGCCTGGTCCGCTCGGCGGCGATCGAGCTGGGTCCGCACGGGATCACGGTCAACAACGTCTGTCCCAACCATGTGACGACGGGTCTAGGCGCCTGGCAGAACGAATACTTCGCCAAGGTCGTCGGTGCGGCCTCGGTAGAGGACTACCTCAAGGCTATGGCGGACCGCATCCCGATGAAGCGCCCCGGCCTGCCCGCCGATACTGCCAATTCGGTGGCTTTCCTCTGCTCGGGCGAGGCGGCGTACATTACGGCGGAGAGCATGAACGTCTCCGGCGGCGAGGAGCCACACTGAGGGGCACCTCGAAAGTCTCAAACAGCTACTCCGGCTCACGTTGATTGGGGGAGATGCTCTTCCCAGTCAGCATTCGTACTTTCTCATCCAACTGAGTGCTGATCTGCCATCCAAGAATACCGATCATGGCGGCTAGCGCCTTGGCCCAGCCCGGCGCGGCGCGTCGCCGACAAGAATATAGATGAACAACCCCAGATTGACTAAAGACCACAGAAGCTGCGACCAAATTCTCACGCTTTAACTCGTTTGCATTTTAGCCCTGATCGGTAACATCAAAATGGTGAGACGCGATGGACCGACACTTAGAGGCGCAACGTCTCGACATTCCAGCCTGCCATGGCTAAGTAGCTATCTCAGATAGCTATCTGGAGTACACGATGGCCTGGACCTTAGCGACCGCAAAGAACCAACTGTCCGAAGTCGTGCGCAAGGCGCGCGATGAAGGCCCGCAGACGATCACTGTTCGGGGGCGAGACGCCGCAGTGTTAATCTCTCAAGACGCCTACGCAGCGCTAGTGCCGGCAGCTGGCGCGCCGAAGGACTTCAAGGAACACTTGCTGTCGTTCCCGAAGATCGATGATCCCGAATTCTTTGCCTCGCTCGAAGGACTGCGCCGGCCCTTTCCGCCGCGCGACACCGGACTTTGAGTTACCTGCTCGATACGAACGCCATCAGTGACGCGGGCAAGCCGAGGCCGAATGCGGGACTTGCAGCATGGTTCTCGACACAAGAGCAGGATGATCTCTGGCTGAGCGCGTTGACCATCGGCGAGCTCAAATTTGGTGCCCTGATTTTGCCCGAGGGACAGCGCCGCCAAGTCCTTGAAGGTTGGATCACGCAGACCTTACTGACGTTCTCGCAACGAACGATAAACATCGACTCCAGGGTTGCAACGACCTGGGCTGAGGTCGGCGCACGCCACCGGGCCGCTCGTCGAACGATAAGCCCCACAGACGAACTGATCGCCGCCACCGCCATCGTTCACGACCTGACCATCGTCACACGCAACGTCCGCGACTTTGAGCACAGCGGAGCGAAGGTCCTGTCGCCCTGGTCGTGACCGCGCTGGATTTAGCCACGCCCGAAATGGTATAGTCTTATACCATTTCGACTACAGGACCGCCCCATGCCCGCCCCCAAGGATTTCGTCTGGCCGAACGGCGGCAAGTTCGCCCTCTCCATTGTGGTCAATGTCGAGGAGGGCGCAGAGCAAAATATCCGCGACGGCGACAAGGGGCCCGAGCCGGTCGATGAACTGAGCGCGGTGCCCAAGCGGCCCATGCGGATGCACGGCAATGAGAGCAACTATCAGTATGGCATCAAGGCTGGCGCGCCGCGCATTCTGCGCCTGCTGGACGAGCACAAGATCCGCGCCACCTGGACGGCTGCGGCCCTCGCTCTAGAGCGGGCGCCAGACCTGGCCCGCGCCATCGTCGCGCGCGGGGATGAGGTGTGTAGCCACGGCTATCGCTGGGCGCACCAGTTCTGGATGGACGAGGCCAAGGAGCGCGAGTTCATCCGAAAGGCCGCCGACAGTCTGGAGAAAACCACCGGCCAGCGCCCCGCTGGCTGGCTCTCGCGCTATCTGCACACAGAGGTCACGCGGCGGCTGCTGGTCGAGGAAGGCTACAGCTATCACATGGACGACTATTCCGACGATTTTCCGTTTTGGGAGACCGTGGAGATGGTCGATGGGAGCAAGAAGCCCATGCTGATCATGCCCTATGCGCTGGACAGCAATGACATGAAGTTCTGGCTGGCCCCGTCGCTGACCGCCCGCGACTGGCTGCAGTACGCCACCGACACCTTCGACTGGCTCGCCGCCGAAGCCGAGCGTGAGGGCGCACGGTACATGAGCCTTGGCCTGCATCTGCGGATCATCGGCCGACCGGGTCGGATCGCCGCGTTCCAGGGCTTCTTAGACCACGTGGCGCGCCACCCGAAGGTCTGGATCGCCAGCCGCATACAGATCGCCGACGCCTTTGCGGCGGCAGTTCCGGCTCCCGCGTTGACCTAACGGGGTCCGCCGCCTAATTTGTCCGGACAACTTGTCGGATACCAACTCGGCCATGGCCTTTCGGTCTCTTCTGTTCGTCCCCGGCAGCCGTCCTGAGCGGTTCAGGAAGGCGTTGAGCGCGGGTGCTGACGCCGTGTGCCTCGATCTAGAGGACGCCGTTGCGCCGGACGCCAAGGCTGAGGCGCGTCAGGCCGTGGTCGCCTTCCTTGCGACGACGCCGCGGGGCCGCGTCGGCGTGCGCGTCAACGGGGCCACGACCAGCCAGTTCGCCGACGATTGCGCGGCTCTGGCTTCGGTGGCGACGACCTTTGTCATGGTCCCCAAGGTCGAGAGTGCCGATCAACTGGCGCAAGCCCGAGCTCAGCTTGGCACCAACGCCGCACCCCTATGGCCGATCATTGAGAGCCCGGAGGGTCTACGCTTGGCCTGGGAGATCGCCGCGGCACCCGGCGTCGGCGGCGTGCTGTTCGGAGCCGCCGACTATTCGGCCGAGGTGGGCTGCACCCTGGAGTGGGACGCCCTCCTTTATGCCAGGGGCGCGCTGGCGGCCGCGGCATCGCGGGCGGGGGTGGAACTGTTGGATGTGCCCTATCTGGATCTGGCCGATGCGGAAGGGTTGGCGAGTTCGACGCGGCGCGCGAAGGCCCTAGGTTTCACGGGCCGCACCTGCATCCATCCGAACCAAGTCAGCGCGGTCAACGCCGCCTTTACGCCCTCACCTGCCGAAGCGGAACGGGCCCGCGCGATCGTTGAGGCCTTCGACGCTGCGGGCGGGGCTGCGGCCCAACTGGATGGAAAACTGATTGAACTGCCGGTGGTCCTGGCCGCACGGCGAACCCTGGAACGCGTGGAAACCTGAGCATGGTGCATAACGTCAAAGAGGTCGGCCCACAGCGCTATCGCGAGACCTTTGGTCGCTACTTCGAGGAGTTCGTGATCGGCGATGTCTACGAGCATCGGCCCGGCAAGACGGTGACCGAGTACGACAATCACCTGTTCACCCTGATGACCTTGAACACCCACCCGATGCATTTCGACGCCGAGTTCGCTAAGGCTTCGGAGTTCAAACAAAACCTGGTGGTCAGCACCTACACGCTCTCGCTGCTGATCGGCATGAGTGTGACCGACACCTCTCAGAAGGCGATCGCCAACCTGGGCATGGACGAGGTCAAGTTCACCGTCCCGGTGTTCGCTGGCGATACGCTCTATGCTGAGAGCGAAGTGCTGGCCAGGCGCGAGAGCAAGTCACGACCAGGCCAGGGTATCGTCACCATTCGCACAATCGGTAAAAACCAGCGTGGCGAGATGGTCTGCACTTTCGTCCGCAACATGCTGATCCCGGCCCGCGGACAGGCGGTCGAAGACAAGGTTGGATACTACTGATGAACGCGCATTCGCAAATCTCAGAGGCCGACGAACGTGCCATCCTGGATGCGGTCGACAAGTGGATCGTCAAAAAGGTCGCGCCGGTCGCGATGCAGCTCGAGCATGACGATGAGTGGCCAGCCGAGCTGGTCAACGACATGGTTGAGATGGGCCTGTTCGGCGCGCTGATCGAACCGGAGTTTGGCGGCCTCGGGCTATCCGCGTCCACCTATTCGCGGATCGTCATGCGGATTGCCGAGGAGTGGATGAGCCTGACCGGCATCTTCAACTCGCACCTGATGATGGCCCTGGTGGTCCAGAAGTTCGGCACCCAGAAGCAGCGGGAATATTGGCTGCCCAAGTTCGCCAGCGCCGAGCTGCGCGGCGGGCTGGGCCTCACCGAGCCGGACGCCGGCACCGACCTGCAGGCCATCCGTACCACCGCCGTGCTGAATGGCAACGACACCTATGTGGTGAACGGCGCCAAGACGTGGATCTCCAACGCCATCCAGGGTCACGTCTGTGCGCTGTTGGTGAAGACCGATCCCAGCGCGACGCCCCGTCATAAGGGCATGAGCATGTTGATCACACCCAAGATCAACCCCGAGACCCGCGCGCCGCTGCCCGGCGTCAGCAACGGGCGCAAGCTGGAGAAGCTGGGCTACAAGGGTATCGATTCCGGCGAGTTCATCTTCGAGGATTATGAGTGCTCCGCTGAGCTGAGCCTGATCGGCGGCGAGGAGGGCAAGGGGATGGTCATGGCCACCGGCGGCCTGGAGATCGGCCGCATCAACGTCGCCGCCCGCTCGGTGGGCATCGCCAAGCGGGCCCTGAAGGAAAGCGTCAAATACGCGCAGATCCGCAGGACCATGGGCAAGCCGATCGGCGAGCATCAGGCGATCCAGCTGAAGCTGGGCGACATGGCCGCGAAGACCCGCGCCGCCGAACTGTTGGTCGAGGATGCGGCCAAGGCGTTCGACGCCGGCGGGCGTATCGACATGGAGGCCGGTATGGCCAAATACTTCGCCTCGGAGACCGCCCTTGAGGTCGCCACCGAGGCCATGCGCATCCACGGCGGCTATGGCTATTCCAAGGAGTTCGTGATCGAGCGGCTCTACCGCGACGCCCCGCTGATGTGCATCGGCGAAGGCACCAACGAGATGCAGCGGATCATCATCGCCCGCCAACTGATCGCGCGGAACCCGGCCTGATGAAGCGGGTGCTGGAGGGCGTCCGGATCCTGGCGGTAGAGCAGTACGGGGCCGGACCCTATGGCACCCAATTGTTGGCTGAACTGGGCGCCGAGGTGGTCAAGATCGAAGCGCCCTCGATGGGCGGCGACGTCAGCCGTGCCACCGGTCCGTACTTCCTGGGCGAAGGTGACAGCCAGTTCTTCCAGACCTTCTCCCGCTCCAAGAAGTCCGTCGCCCTGGAGCTGAAGACGCCCGAGGGCCGGGCCGCGTTCGAAGCCCTGGTGCGCACCGCCGACGCGGTGGTCGACAACCTGCGGGGCGATCAGCCGGACAAGCTGCGGCTGACATTTGCCGAGCTCAAGGCGATCAATCCGGCCATCGTGACCGCCCACCTCTCCGCCTATGGTCGAGGTAACAGCCGCGAGGCTTGGCCGGGCTATGACTATCTGATGCAGGCCGAGGCCGGGTTCATGACCCTGACCGGCGAGCCCGATGCCCCTCCTACGCGGTTCGGCCTCTCCATAGTCGACTTTATGACCGGCACGATGTGGGCGCTAGGTATCGTCTCAGCGGTGCTGAACGCACGGCGCACCGGCGAGGGCAGTGAAGTGGACGTCTCACTGTTTGACGTGGCCCTGCACCAGACGTCCTACCCCGCCGTCTGGGCGATGAACGAGGGCCATGATGTCGGTCGCCTGCCGCGCGGCGCCCACCCCTCCATCGCGCCGTCCCAGCTGGTCCGCACCAAAGACGGTTGGGGCCTGTTCATGTGCCAGACGATCAAGTTCTGGGCGCTGTTCTGCGCGATGACCGGGCGGGAGGATTTGGCGAGCGACACTCGGTTTATCGACATTCCCAGCCGCCGCGCGAACCTATCCGACCTGACTGAAGCGCTGGATGCCCTGTTCGTCACCCGCGATACTGCGGATTGGCAGACCTTCTTCGCGGGCCAGGTGCCGTTTGCGCCGGTACTCGATCTGAAAGACGCCCTGGCCAACCCGTTCGTGGCCGAAGTCGGCATGCGCGACGTGGTCGATCACCCGGACCGACCGGACGGCCTGGACATGCTGGCCT
Organism: Alphaproteobacteria bacterium; assembly: GCA_043743295.1. GTDB lineage: Bacteria > Pseudomonadota > Alphaproteobacteria > Caulobacterales > Caulobacteraceae > Phenylobacterium. The sequence continues at coordinate 5,973 of JAYTWT010000441.1, forward strand.
GCCCGATCCGCATCAATGGCGAGCGGGCACCCGGCGTGCGAGCGCCAAAGCTTGGCGAACACACGGCTGAGGTCCTGGGCGTGCTCGCATGAAGCTCGCCGGCCTGAAGGTCCTGGACCTGTCGCTGTTCCTGCCCGGTCCGATGCTGACCCTGATGATGGCCGACCATGGCGCCGACGTGATCAAGGTCGAGCCGGTCGGTGAAGGCGAGCCGACGCGCCACATCGGCTACGTCAAGAACGGCATCTCGGTGTGGTTCCGCAACACCCACCGCGGCAAGCGCTCGATCCAGCTGGACCTGAAGTCGGAAGACGGCAAGGCGCTGTTCTGGGCCCTGGCGCGGGAGGCCGACGTGATGGTCGAGGCGTTCCGGCCCGGCGTCGTGGATCGGCTGGGCGTCGGCTACGAGGCGGTGCGGGCGGTCAATCCCGGCATCGTCTACTGTTCGATCAGCGCCTTTGGCCAGGACGGCCCCAACCGTGATCGTCCGGCCCACGACATCGCTGTCGAGGCGCTGGCGGGGGCGATCGCGCTGAACGAGGGTCAGGACGGCAAGCCCGCCTCGCCGCACATGCCGGTGGCCGACGCCCTGGCCTCGCTGACCGCGCTCTCGGGCGTACTGATGGCGTTATTGCGCCGCCAGACCACTGGGATCGGCGACTATCTGGACGTGGCCATGCTGGACTCGGTGTTGGCCTGGACGCCGAACGTCACCGGCAAAATCTTCGCGACCGGCGAGGCGCATATCCCCAAGCACGAACGCTCCTGGGGCGGTTCGGCGATGTTCCAGCTCTATGAATGTGCGGACGGTCAGTGGGTGTGTCTGGGCGGCTCGGAAGTGAAGTTCGCGCGCAACCTGCTCGACGCCCTGGGCCGGCCCGACCTGCTGCCCTATGCCGAACTCCAGCCGGGTCCGGGCCAGTACCCCTTGCGCGATTTCCTGCGCGAGACCTTTGCCACCAAGACCCGCGCCGAGTGGGAAACCTGGTTCGAAGGCCGCGATATCTGCTTTGCCCCCGTGCGGACGTTGAAAGAGGGCTTTGACGATCCTGCAGTGGCCGCGCGGGGCATGCTGGCCTTCGACGCTGAGGGCAATGAGGTGGTGGGCACGCCGATAAAGTTCCGGCACGAGCCGGGCGTGATCGATGTGCGCGTGCCGGGGCTGGATGCGGACCGGGACCGGATCGCGGGTCAGGGCTGGGAGTGAGCGGCTTAGGGGTGGGGTGGTCAGGGCGGAAGCGGGCGACACAAACCCAACGCTCGGCACCGCAGCCGACGCCTCAATAGTGATACCGGAACTGGGCAAGGAGTAGGCCGCCGTCGCTGGGGCGGTAGACCAGCCGGTGTTCCTGGGTGATGCGGCGAGACCACCATCCGGAGAGCGGGCCACGCAGGGGTTCCGGCTTGCCGATGCCGGTGAACGGCGTGCGGCTACATTCACGGATCAGGCCGTTGATGCGGGCCAGGAGCTTTGGATCGTGCGTCTGCCAATAGAGGTAATCCTCCCAGGCTTGCTCACTGAAGATCAGCTTCATTCGTGAAGATCGCGCGCGCGGCCGTTCCCATCATCAAGCGAGGCGACGGAGGCGAGGAGCCGCTCGGCGTTGGCGGGGCTTCGCAGCAAGTAGCGGGTCTCTTCGTAAGAGGCGAAATCCTCCAGCGACATCAGCACTGCCGACGGCTTGCCCTTGTCGCGGGTAATCACCACCGGCTCGTGGTCGGCGTTCACACGGTCGATCATGGCCGCGAGGTTGTTTCTCAGGTCGCTGTAGGAAGTCGTGCGCATCCTTTATGCGTACGCGTTTACGTACGAATAGGCAAGGCGTAGCGGTTGCTCACCCCCGCTCGTAGGTCATCTCGAACGCGAACCGATCCGCCGGGTGCAGCGAATCCGAGGCCACGATCACGTGGCCCTTCTCGTCGATGTAGCGACGGCGGGTGCGCAAGGCGGCGGAGCCCGGTTTGGCGGCTAGGGCGCGGGCGGCTTCGTCGTCGAGGATCTGGGCGGCGATCTGTTGGGTGATGCGTTCGGGCCGGATGCCCCAACGGACAGCGACCAGTTCCTGGATCGCGCCTTCCCAGGTGGGCAGGTCGTGTTGGATGTCCATATAGGCCTGCGGCACATAGACCAGCGTCGTGGCCAGGATTTCACCGCCGGCCCGACGACGGAGACCCTCGCAGACCAACCAGACTTCACCCTCTACGGTATCAAGCCACGCGGCTTCGTCTGCCGAGATCGGGCGGCGCACCATGCGGCCCATCTCCAGGCGTGCGTCGCGGGCGTACTGCATCAGCTCTTGCGGACCACCCAAGGGCTGGACGAACGCATTCGGCCGCGAGGCGGCGATGACCTTGGTGCCAGCGCCCTGGCGGCGCTCAACCAAGCCCTCGTCGATCAAGATGCGTAGGGCGTCGCGCGCCGTATGACGCGACACGCCCTCGGTACGGCAGATCTCCAGCTCGGTCGGAAGCTGGGCACCGACCGCATAGCGACCGGAAAGAATGCCGACACGCAACTGATCGGCCAGGACATGGTAACGGGGAATGCGCGCCATTGACCCGCTATAGCCCATCGCCGCCCCCTTGACCTAGCCCGCCCTCAGCCATGATATGCAAATATGTCCGGACAAATCCAGACGGTCGCTGAACGGCTCGCCGAAATTCTCGCGCGGCCGGTCGGAGAGGCCGATCGCGCGCGGGCGCGGCTGCACGTTCTAGACTGGGCGGGGTGTGTCGTGGCGGGCGCGGTCGAGCCGGGTGCCGCGGAGCCGCGCGCCCTGGCCTCGCTAGAAGGCACGGGTCCTTGCCGGGTGGTCGGCGGACGACGGGCGGGACCGCAAGCCGCGGCCCTGGCCAACGGCCCGATGGGGGCCCTGCTTGAGATGGACGATGTCGACAAGCGCGGTTTGCTGCATCCCGGGCCAGTAGTGATGCCGGCGGCGCTGGCGGCGGCAGAGGCGGGGGGCGTGAGCGACGGCGCGGCGTTCCTGGACGCGGTCGTCCGGGGCTATGAAGCGATGATCCGCGTCGGACGGGCGGCGGGACCCGGGCACTATCGCTACTTCCACGCCACTGGAACCTGCGGCCCGTTCGGCGCGGCGGCGGCGGCTGCCTCGTTGCTGAGCCTGGACGTGCGCAAGACGGCCTGGGCGCTGGCCAATGCGGGGCAACAGGCGGCGGGGCTATGGCAGGTGCGCCATGAGCCAGGGTTCACCAAGGCGCTGCACGACGGCCGGGCGGCGGCCAACGGCGTGGCGGCAGCGTTTCTTGCGCGGGAAGGCTATGCCGGACCGCTCAGCCATTTCGAGGGGCCGCAGGGGTTCTTCGCCGCGCTGTGCGACGGTGCCGACCCGGAGGCCGTGGTAGCCGAACCGGGCCGAGGTTGGGCCATCCACGACGTCAGTTTCAAGCCTCACGCCGCCTGCCGCCACGCCCACGCGGCTATCGACGCTGTCCTGGATCTACGTGTCCAGGCCGCCGGTCGCCGCCTGAAAAGCCTGGAGGTCGCAAGCTATCGCGATGCTCTGACGTTCTGTGACCGTCCGCGTCCGAGGACGCGGGGTGAGGCGAAATTCTCGCTACAGCATGCCGCCGCCGTGACCTGGGCGCATGGGGACGCGGCCTTGGAGCGGTTCACGTCGGAGGCCATAGCCGATGCCAGCCATGCCGCCCTGCGCGCACTGGTCTCGGTCCGCGAGGATGTGGATGCCACCGCGCGCTATCCGGCTCGGTTTGGAGCGAGCGCCACCGCAACGCTGACAGACGGCAGCGTCCTGACCGCCGAGGCCGCTGATGCGCTGGGCGATCCTGAGCGGCCGTTGGACCTGGCCGGGCTGAAGGCCAAGGCGCGCGCGCTGATGGCCTGGGGCGGATTGACGGCGGCGGGCTCAGATTGCCTCATCGCCACATGCCTAGGCCTGGGCAACGGTTGCAGCGCGTCGGACCTCTCCGCCGCCCTGCCGGGACTGGACGCATGAACCCCGCCGAGATCCTGGTCGATCACGCGCTGACTCTTCCCTGGGCCAAGGTTCCTGAAGTCGCACGGCGCGCGGCGGCAACCCTCCTGCACGATACCCTTTGCGTCGGCGCGGCGGGCGCGCGGGCGGCGCATGCTGACGATATTCTCCGCGCCGCGCAGGGCTGGGGCGACGGCGGCGACGGCCTAGTGCTAGGCCGACCCGGTGTCCGGCTATCCGCCGTGCAGGCCGCCTTCGTCAATGCCTTCCAGATTCACGGCCAGGAGTTCGACTGTGTGCATGAGCCAGCGGTGCTGCACCCGATGGCGACGCTCGGCGCGGCGGTTATGGCGGAGTGCGGGCGGTCGGGCCCTTATTCTGGCGAAGCGGTACTGACTGCCATCGTTGTCGGCTGCGATGTCTCGCTAGGCCTGGGCGTTGCGGCCAAGACGCCGCTCAAGTTCTTTCGCCCCGCCACGTCGGGCCTGTTCGGTGCGATCGCCGGAATCGCACGGCTGAAGGGTCTTTCCCGCGAGATCACCCTCGACGCCTTCGGCTACGGCCTGGGGTTCGCGTCCGGCACCATGCAGGCGCACGAAGAGGGCAAGCCCGCCCTGCCCGTTCAGATCGCCAACGCCGCCCGCGCCGCAATGATGGCGGTGGACGTGGCCGCCGCCGGATTGCCCGGCCCGCGCCAGTCGATCGACGGCACCTTCGGCTACCTAACCCTGTTCGAAACGGCCTTCGATCTGGCGCCAGTGCTCGCGGATCTGGGTCGGGTGTTCCGGATTTCTGAGGTCAGTTGGAAGCCGTTCCCGACCGGTCGCGCGGGCCACGGCGGTATCGTCGCGGTTCAAAGCCTGATGGCCGATTACGGGGTGACGGCGGACAATTTAGAGGCCCTGGGCTACCACGCGCCGCCCTTGATCGGACGGCTTGTCGGCCGTCCCGCAGTTCAGCCGATGACGCCGGCCTACGCGCGCCTGTGCCTGCCGTATCTGGCGGCGGTGACACTCGCGCGGGGCACGGTAGGCTTGGGGGACTTCGGACCTAAAAGCCTTGCCGATCCCGCTCTCCAGGCTTTGGCCGAGCGGATCACCGTCGTTGCCGACGACAATCCGGACCCCGCCGCTTTCACGCCCGCCGAGGCCTTCGTGCGGCTCAAGGATGGCCGCGAGGTCCGCACCGCCGTGACCGCGCAACTGGGTTCGCCCGCCTGGCCGCTGACCCAGGACCAGCATCTGGAGAAGGCGCGGACCTGCCTGGCGTTCGCTGGGCTGGAGGCGGTGCACGTGCCGCTGGCCGCCCTGATCGACCGATTTGAAACCCTGGACGACGCCGGCCTGGCGTTCCGCCTCGCCGCCGGAGAGACCTGAATGCGCGACACCCACAGCAGCTATTGGCAGGAGATCGACTTCGCCCAGATGGTCGCCGACCATCCGATCGGCGATGCGTTCCCGATCTTTGCGCGCAAGAGCCGCGACGAGATCCGCGCCCACCAGGAACGGCTGTTTGCGCGGTGCGTGGCGCGGGCCTGGGATGTGGCCTTCTATAAGCGTCTGTGGGGTGCAGCCGGCATCCAGCCGGGCGACATCCGCAGCCTAGACGACCTGCCGGGCCTGCCGGTGTTCGACAAGTCCGACATCATGGAGAGCCTGGATATCGCCCCGCCGTTCGGCGACTTCGCTGGCTTTGAAACCCATGCCCAGCGACCACCAGTGATCTTGCACACCACCTCCGGCACCACCGGCAAGCCGCAGGTGTTGTTGTTCGGACCCAAGAGCCGCGAGGTCCAGGCCCTTTTGCTGGGTCGCCTCTATCGCTGGCAGGGCTTACGTCCCGGCGACGTGGTGCACTCGGTCTATGGCCACGGGATGATCAACGGCGGGCACTATGTGCGCGAGGCGGTGACCCACTGGACCAGCGCGGTGTTCCTGTCGGCGGGCACCGGGATCGAGACCCGCTCGGCCCAGCAGGTCGAGCTGATGCGGAATTTCGGGGCCAACGTCATTGTGGGCTTCGCCGACTACATCAAGAAACTGGCCGAGGTGGCGCGCGAACAGGGTTTGGTCCCGGGCGTTGATATCCCCGTGCGGATGATCACCGGCCACATGGGCCGCGAGGACAAGGACGCGATCTCTGAAGCCTGGGGCGGGGCGGCCTGTTTCGACTGGTACGGCGTCGGCGACACCGGGATCGTCGCGGGTGAAGGCCCTGACCGCGACGGCCTTTATGTGATGGAGGACGCCCAGTTCCTGGAAGTCTGCGACCTCGACACCCACAGGCCGGTTGCCGATGGCGAGACCGGCGACATGGTGGTCACCTGCCTATTCAAGGACGACCTCTACCCGATTATCCGCTTCAATACGCATGACGTGACCCAGGTGAAGGCGGGATCGTCGGCGCTGGACGTCAATTTCACGCGGATCGAAGGGTTCCTGGGTCGGTCCGACAACATGGTGAAAATCCGTGGGATCAACATCTTCCCACAAGGCATCGGACCGATGCTGGACGAGCATCCAGGCTTCGCCAAGGAGTTCATCTGCCGCGCCCACCGTGACGCGCAAGGTCGCGACAGCTTCGTGGTGGTGGCGGAGGCGACGACACCCGGTGATCCCGACCTAGCCAAGGCTTTCCGCGAAATCCTCAAGCGTAAGATCGGCATCGAGGTGGATGTGGAACTAGCGGCCAAGGGGGCGACGGCGGCGTTGACCCAGATCGACGTGCGACAAAAGCCGATCCGGTTGATCGACGCGCGGTTCGCTTGAGCATGTCCGAGACTGGGTTCTCCAATCCCGTGGTGGCGGCTGGCGTGCTTGGCCTGACGGCACTGTTCGCCCGGCGCGCCGTGACGCCCGTCGAAGCGACAGCAGTCTACTTGTCGCGGGTCGCGCGCCTGGACCCAGGGCTGGGTGCCGTGACCGACATGGACGCCGACACCGCCCGCGCGGCGGCTCAGGCCAGCGCCGAGCGTTGGAGCGCGGGCCAGCCGCGTTCGCCACTGGACGGCGTGCCAATGCTGATGAAGTCGAACATTGCCGTGATGGGCTTGCCGCTCACCGGCGGCATCGGGGCGTATCGCGATAATATCGCCAGTGAGGACGCCGACGTGGTGCGGGCGCTGCGCGAGGCCGGGGCGGTGATCCTAGGCACCGTCAACATGCACGAAGGGGCCCTGGGCGCGACCACCGACAATCCCTGGTTCGGACGGACCCACAATCCGCATCGCCACGGCTTCACGCCCGGCGGCTCATCCGGTGGCTCCGGCGCAGCGGTAGCGGCAGGTCTGTGCGCGGCGGCGCTGGGCACCGACACCATGGGTAGCGTGCGCATCCCCTCCGGTTACTGCGGTGTGTTCGGGCACAAACCGGGACGCGGCGGGGTGTCGAACAAGGGCGTCATGCCGCTTTCCTCGACCCTGGACAGCGTGGGCCCGCATGGTCGCTCGGCCCGTGACTGCGCCGCGATCCTCGCGGTTCTCAGCCCAGGCTTGGGCGGCACTGTGACAGACGGCGTGCTGGGCATCCTGGACTTCTCTGGGCAGGTCGATGTTGAGCCGCAGGTTCTGGCGGCGCTGCAAGCCACCCGGGACCGCGCGCACGCCTTGGGTTTCAAGATCGAGCCGGTTCGACTGCCGAACTACGACTTTGGCCGCATGCGTCGGTTGGGCCTGCTGATCTCCGAGGCGGAGGGCTTTGAGGTTCATGAGGCTGCGTTGGCAGCGAACCCCGAGGGCTTCTCTCAAGGATTCCGCGAGCTGCTGCTGTGGGGCAAGGCGCAGGGGGCCGAGAAGCTGGCCCGCGCGCGGGTCGAACTGGCTGAGGTGGCGGCCGCCGTGATCGCGGCCTTCCAGCCCTACGCCGCCGTCCTGATGCCGACCGCCCCGCAGGTGGCCTTCGCGTTCGGTAGCACGCCGGCGAACCAGGCCGATTTCACGGCCATCGGCAACTTCACCGGTCTACCCGCCACGACCTTCCCGGTGGGGATGACGACGGAGGGGTTGCCGTTGTCCTGTCAGGTGGTCTCAACGTCAGAAGCCACTACGTTGGCCTTGGCGGAGCAGCTGTCGCTCCCGATCAGTTCGCCCGTGGATTATCGGGGGTAGACCGCAGGAATGGGCGCCTACCTTCTGTCATTCAATT
>JAYTWT010000442.1:0-5291 GCA_043743295.1 Alphaproteobacteria bacterium
CGGGCCCCACCAATTGGCGCAGAAGGTATCGGTCAATCAGTCGCATGGGCGAAAATACGGTCGTCCTTGAGGTTTTGGCGCGCCCCGACCGCCGACCTGTTCTAAACCATGCGTCGCCGCGCCAGACAACCGAACCTTGAGACGCGCGGGCCAAGCCAAAGAGAGAATTTCATGGATATCCAGTTTGTCCCCGCCGATGCAGCCGTTCCCGCCCAGTGCGCGCTGGCGCGTGTGGTGTTTGAAGGCGGAACGCTTGACGGGGTGGTTGGCCAAGCTGCGGCCGCCACGCGGTTTACCGGGGCAAAGGGCCAAGTCCTGGACATCCTTGCCCCCCAGGGCGTGGATGCCGCGCGGCTGTTGCTAGTCGGCGCGGGTAAGCATGAGGCCTTCGGCGTGATCGGGGCCGAGAGCGCCGCAGCCAGCGCCTACCATGCGGTCAAGGCGTCGGGCCTGACCATCTTGCGGCTTGCGGCACCTGGGGCGGTAGAATTGGCCGCCCACGCAGCGCTGGGCCTTCGCCTCGCCAGCTACCGGTTCGACCGGTATCGGACCAAAGAAGCTGCCGACAAGAGGCCGTCGATCACCCGGGTCGAAATTGCTGTGCCCGACCCGGCAGCGGCCCAGGCCGCGTTTGCGCCGTTGGCGGCGCTCGCCGATGGGATCAGCTTCACGCGCGACCTCGTCTCGGAGCCGCCGAACGTGCTCTATCCAGTCGAGTTCGCCAAGCGCGTGAAGGCTCTGGAGAGCCTCGGTCTGGAAGTCGAGATTCTCGGCGAGGCCGAGATGATGAAGCTGGGCATGGGCTCCCTGTTGGCCGTGGGCCAGGGCAGCATCCGGGAGAGCCAGTTGGCGGTGATCAAGTGGTATGGCGCGGCGGACAAATCCGCTCAGCCCATCGCTTTTGTCGGTAAGGGCGTCTGTTTCGATACCGGCGGCATTTCGATCAAGCCGGCTGAAAATATGGAAGACATGAAGTGGGACATGGGCGGCGCTGGCACGGTCGCGGGCCTCATGCACGCGCTGGCCGGTCGCAAGGCGAAGGTCAATGCCATCGGTATCCTGGGGCTGGTGGAGAATATGCCGGACGGCAACGCCTATCGTCCGGGTGATGTGCTGACCTCGATGTCCGGTCAGACCATCGAGGTGGTCAATACTGACGCCGAGGGCCGCCTCGTGCTGGCCGACGCGCTTTGGTACTGCCAGGATCGGTTCAAGCCGAAGTTCATGGTCGATCTGGCGACCCTGACCGGCGCGATCATAGTCGCCTTGGGCGAGGGCTTTGCCGGCTGCTACGCCAACAACGAAGATCTGGCGGCGAACCTGCTGGCCGCTGCTGGGGCCGAGGAGGAAGGGCTGTGGCGGATGCCGTTGCCTGACGCCTACAACCGGCAGATCGACTCTATGATCGCCGACATGAAGAATACCGGCGGCCGGCCGGGCGGCTCGATCACGGCGGCGCTGTTTCTAAAGCGCTATGTGAACGACGTACCGTGGGCGCACCTTGATATCGCCGGAACGGCCTGGAAGAAGCCCTCCAGTTCGCCGACCAGCCCGGACGGGGCCACAGGCTATGGCGTTCGACTGCTGAACCGCATGGTTCAAGATCGGTACGAGGGCTGACCCGGCCGTGAGCGCGCGCATCGTCCTGCTGCATAGCCCGCTGCTGGGCGGAATGACGTGGCAGACGGTGGCGGGCGAGTTGGTCTCTAGGGGTCGCAATGTCTCGGCACCGGCGTGGCCCCGTCTCGGGACCATCGAAACCGACTTCTACCGCGCGCTCGCCGTGTCCATGGCTGAGCAACTGGCAGGGGAACCCTCCATTCTGGTCCTGCATAGCGGGGCGGGCGCGTTGGCCCCAGCGCTGGAAACCGCGGGTGTGGATATCCAGGGTGTGATCCTGGCGGATGCGATCCAGCCGCACCCGGGCCGTAGCTGGTTCGATACCGCGCCTCCAGAGATGGCCGCTGGGCTGCGCGCCGGGGCAGACTTCGGCATGCTGCCAGAATGGCACAGGTGGTGGCCGCCGGGCGCGTTGGAGCGACTGGTGCCGGACCCCGCGCAACGCGACGCCCTGGTAGCCGAACTGGAGCCGCTGCCCTTGCAGTACTTCGAGGACCTCGCCCCGCTCGGTGCCATCACTCGCCCGGCGGCCTATCTGCGTCTTAGCAGTGCCTATGATGAGGATGCGCGGCGAGCCGGGCGTATGGGCTGGCCGGTGGTCGCTCTGCAGCTCAACCATCTGGCCATGCTGACCCATGCCCCAGCAGTTGCCACGGCGATTGAGAGCCTAGCGGATCGACTGGAGGCGGCGCATGGCTGAGTGCGAGGTCTGGTTTTACCACCTTGAACGGACGGGCCTCGATCAGGCCTTACCGGAATTGCTCGAGAAGACTCTGCAGAAAGGCTGGAAGGCGATTGTCCGGACCACCCGTCCAGAGCGGATTGACCACCTCGACGGATGGCTTTGGACGTATCGCGACGACAGCTTCCTGGCTCATGCACCGACGGATGAGCCGATGGCGCCGCGTCAGCCGATCCTGCTGACCACTGGGGAAGAGAATCCGAACGCCGCCGACGCTTTGTTCCTGGTGGATGGTGCTGCACCCGGCGATCTGGCCGACTATCAGCGCTGCGTGGTGCTGTTTGACGGGGCCGACGAAGATCAGCTTCGTTTGGCGCGAACCCAATGGACGGAGTTGAAGGGGCGGGGCCTGACGTCCTCCTACTGGAAGCAACAGGCGCGGGGATGGGAGAAGCAGGCGTGAGATGGGCCATCGCCGTCTTGGCTGTCGGTGTCAGCGCGTGCTCCAGCGCGCCGTCACCGGTCGCGCCCGTCCAGCCCCTCGCACCCGCACCGGTCATCGCAACTCTCCCGTCCGCGCCCGAGGACACCTGTGGTGCTGCGCAGTTTCAGGCCCTTGTCGGACGTTCACGAACCGAGGTCCCTGTGGCGGTCCGGCCCGAACACCACCGCGTGACGTGCGCCACGTGTCCGGCACCCGACGACGAAGACTCCAGTCGCCTGAATTTCCTGTTCGACGCTGAAACCGGTCGCATCAGCGCCGTGCGCTGCGGTTAGGTCGTGAGCTTCGACGTCGAGTTACGATTACCTGACCTCGAGGGTGTCATCCCGGCTGAAGCGTAGCGGAAAGCCGGGACCCAGGGCCTCACCTGCTGCCTCCCGGGTCTCGGATCGTCCTTATCCACCCCCGCTGGGGGTGGATCGCAAAGCGAGGAGGGCGATGCGCAAACGCGCATCGGGGCCGTTCGGGATGACAGCGATGGTGGGAGCCAAGTGCCAGGCCAGCGCACCACCCGCCCGTATCTGGTGGATAGAATCTGACGCTTTGCACAGCCGGCTTTGCACCGCCGGCTTTGCGCCCGCATGGCACCGCCCGAAACCGGACGTTCCCAGCGCCTCTAAAGGGTGTTGCGCGGACCTATGCCCCGAAAATCCAGCCTGTCGTCAGAGAGCTCATCGCAATGCCCACAAGGGTCATCTGACCGCCACCTGTCATGTTGATCACAGTGTCGGCTCCCACCTGAATGACAGTGAACTGGGTGCCGGGGTCGAGTTGCACTCTGTCGCCTTGGGCAAGATTGAAGTCTGTCACCCGGTCGATGCCGGCGTCGCCGAAGGTGTGAAAGATATCGGCCCCGGCACCCCCGATCATGGTGTCGTCACCCTTGTCGCCCGAGACAAAGTCGTTGCCATTGCCACCGTTGACGACGTCGTTGCCTTGACCACCACGCACGATGTCGTTGCCGTCGTCGCCGTTGCAGGTATCGTCGCCCAGGTTTCCGTAGACGAGGTCGTAGTCCGCTCCGCCTGACAGGCTATCGTTGTCTTTGCCCCCTACGCAGTAGTCCTCACCCGCTCCTGTGGAGACGGTGTCATTCCCCGCATTGCCATTGATGTCATCGAAATCTGAACCACCAATCAAACTGTCGTTGCCTTCGTCGCCGCGCAGATAGCTAACGCCGCCCCCGCCATCGATAGTGTCGTTCCCAGTGCCGGCGGACACGGTATCAGACCCTTCTCCGCTCCAAATAACGTCCGGTCCGCTCCTCCCGGAAATGCTGTCGTTGCCCGATCCTCCCCACAGGAAGTCTTGCTGCCCCGTATCGAGGCCGGTGATCGTATCCGCCGAGGAATTGCCAAAGACATAGTTCGGAAAGTTTGCGACTTCGATTGAGCGCTGAAAGGGGTGAGTCAGCGTGCCGATATAGCCAGCGGCGATGACTTTCCGGAAGTATTCAGTGTTGTAATCGACGTTTCCAGACGTGTAGGTCGTTCCGTACGAAGATTGGGGCACATAATCGACGGCGAATATGGGCTTACCCGTCGCTGCGAAGGGTTCTGCCGCTCTACGAACGGCGTCGAAGACGACCGGATCTGTCGGTGGACCAAAGGCCAAGCCATTGCTAGGGTTGGAATTCCAGTAACTGCCCTCAATTACGATCGCATCGAACACGGTGGTCAGTTCTGGCGCATTTCGAAAAAGGTCGTGGATCTGGTTGCCGACTATAAGAAAATCGGGTCGTCCCTTGTCTACGGCAATGTGGTGTTCGATGTCCTTTACAAGCTGCACGATATCAGCTTCGGCGGTGGTCCTGACCGCATTTCCGAAGCGGTTGCCTACGACAAATGCCTGGAAGGTCACGGCATCAAGAAAAATGCCGTCATAACCCTTGGCCATCTGCTCATCTATCAGCCGGTAGACGATATTGCGCCAACTGGCTGTCCAGTAGTTGGCCGTGTAGAGGTCGGGGAAGGCCCCGTTCGCGTTCGCGAGCCAATCTGGTGCACCGGCATCGGGCCGCCCGTCCTTGTTGACGTCGTAAGCAGGGTTCCAGTCCGGCAGGTAGGTGCCGAGTTCCGTTATATCGACGTAGCCCATCACCAATCGTGAGCCGTGCGGACCCCCGGACTGAAGATCTCGAATCTGCGTGGCTGTCTCGAACCCGCTCAATAGCAGGAGGTCGGTATTTGTTGCCTGGACTGGGTCAAAGCCGTTGGATCCTGTTCCCGGCAAAATATAGCCCCAACTCTGGACTTCATTTAGACGCATCGGCACAGCAAATTCCCCAGAGTTATTCGTGAGCGCGCAAACCACCCTCCACAGAGGAATGCAGGAATTAGACGGGGGATTTAGAATCCTGGCTAGCACAACCCGTGTGCCGTGATTCCAAACCATAGTGCCGGCCCGCACGTCGATGCGTTTAGTGGTCGCTAGCTTCTGTGAATGTTACATTTCGCTGAGTGAAGCAATAACCGGGCCAGTAATCCC
>JAYTWT010000443.1:0-3011 GCA_043743295.1 Alphaproteobacteria bacterium
GGATCGGCGCTCAGCGAGTTCCAGCCCTGTTCGACGAAGTGACCGTAGGCTTCGGCAAATCCTGGCGCAGCGGTCACCCGTCCGTTCTCGTAGCGCGCACCTTCGGTATCGCCCCGGCGGTTCAGCGGCGCCAGCTCGTTGTCAGCAAATGCCGCAGCGGCCTCCAGCACGGCCTGGACCGTGTCCTCGTCCAGGTCGGGATAGGCACGGGCCAACAGGTCGCTGTGGCCGATGGTCTTAAGCGCGAAGGCAAGGTCGCGGGCGGGGGCGCGGAAGGTCATTGGCGTCTCTCTCGTGGCGCTGGCTTCCTAGCGTGCAGAAGGCCAGCTTGCGATGCCAGATATTCTTGCCTCCAAATTGCCCTGAGTATGCGTAACATCCGATAGGATATTGTGAGGAGTATCTCGGATGTTGCGTCGCGCCTTGATTGCCACCGTCTTAGCTCTGGCCGTCAGCCCGCTAGCGTCGGGCGCTGCGACAGCCGATCCCACCACCCGTGACCCCGCCAAGGCCCCCGCCGGGGTCTATGCGCTGGACCCCAAGCACGCCGCCTTGCTGATCAAGATCCCGCACCTGGGCGGCTTCTCGCGGTATACGATGCGGTTCAACAAGCTCTCTGGCAGTTTCACCTATGATCCGACCTCTTGGCAGGCGACCAAGGTCGAGATTTCGGTCGATCCGAAGTCCATCGACACCGAGGACAACATCTTCAACCGAACGGTCGCGGGCTACTTCGAGCCCGAAAAATATCCGGTGATCCTATTCAGCTCGGCCAGCTTGGTGGCCGACACGGAGGGCAAGGGTAAGCTGACAGGCGACCTCACCTTTCATGGCGTCACCAAGCCGGTGACCCTGGATGTCGAGTTCAACGGTGTCGGACCGGGCCTACTGGGTCTCGGCATCCGCATGGGCTTCTCCGGGACCGGCAAGATCAAGCGGTCCGAGTTCGGTGTGACAGCGGCCCGGCTGTTCACGGGCGATATGGTCGATCTGGTGTTCGAAGTCGAATTCGCGAAGAAATAGTGCATGACTAATTCTGATATCCGCCCTGATCGCTACTCGACGGTCGCAATGCTGCTGCACTGGGTCATAGCGGCGTTGATCATCCTGCAGGTCGTGCTGGCGGGCCGCATGGAAGGCCGCACACCCGAGGCCTTTGCCGTTGTGCAACTGCACAAATCCATCGGTATCACGGTGCTGTTGCTTAGCCTCGCCCGGCTGGCGTGGCGGCTGGTCAAGCCGCCGCCGCCGGAGCCTGCGTCCCTAGCGTCCTGGGAGCGGGCGTTATCGAAGGTGGCGCACTGGGGGTTCTATGGCGTGATGATCGGCATGCCGCTGACCGGCTGGATCATGGTCTCAGCCAGCCGCTTTGACCTACCGACCCTGCTCTATGGAACGGTGCCTTGGCCGCACATCCCCGGACTTCCAGACCTAGCCCCCGTCGCGAAGGCCATCTGGCATGACACAGCCAAGGCGAGCCACGAGCTGATCATCAAGGGCTTCTACGTCCTTCTCATTCTGCATGTGGCTGGGGCCCTGAAGCATCAGCTGTTGGACCGGGCGACGCCTGTCCTGTCGCGGATGGTGCCAGGTGCCAAGGCTGGGCGATGGCTTGAGCCCCGGCTGTTGATCATCCTCCTGGGTTTAGTCGGGGTCGTGGCCTTCGGCCGCCTCGTCCAGCCGGCGCACCCGCATCAGGCCGCGCCAGCGCCATCCGCGCCGGTCGACGTCACGCCGCTGACCTCAGAACCCGTCCCAGAGGCCGCCGCCGCGCCCACGCCGCTGACCGAACCCGTCGCCTGGAAGGTATTGGGTGGGTCGAACCTCAATTTCGCCACCGCCTGGAGCGGCGAGGCGGTCGCTGGGCGGTTCGACCGCTGGACCGCAGACATCCTCTTCAGCCCGGAGGCGCTGGAACGCTCAAAGGTTAAGGTCTCGATCGATCTGGCCTCCGTAAAGAGCGGAGACGAACAACGCGACGCCAGCCTGCCGTCCAGCGATTGGTTCGATGTGGGCGTCCACCCCAAAGCCACCTTCACCGCCGAACGCTTCACGAAGACCGGCGAAGGGCGGTTCATCGCGCATGGTCGCTTGAGCCTGCGCGGGGTTAGCCGCCCGCTCGATCTGCCGTTCCGTCTGAAGATCGTCGGCGACAGGGCCGAGGTCAGCGGTGTAACCAGCCTCGACCGGACGGCGTTCGGCGTGGGGCAGGGCGAGTGGGCGAACACAGATCAGATCCCGGCCAAGGTCATCGTCCGCGTGGCGCTGAAAGCTCGTCGGAACTAGCGGCGGCGGCGCTGCGGGCCGGCGATCTGGTACTGATGCCCACCGAAACGGTCTATGGCTTGGCCGCCGACGCCGCCAATGCGGACGCTGTGGCCGAGGTCTACGTCGCCAAGGGCAGACCTAGTTTCAATCCCTTGATCGCTCATGTTTCCGACCTCGCGATGGCGCGCCGGATCGCAAAGTTCGACGACCGCGCCGAGCAGCTGGCGGCGGCGTTCTGGCCCGGACCCCTGACCTTGGTTCTGCCGATCCAAGATGGCACGGCGGTCTGCGACCTGGCACGCGCCGGGCTGGACACGGTTGCGGTCCGCATGCCCGCCCACCCGATCGCGCGAGCGTTGATCGCCAGCTTTGGCGGGCCGGTAGTCGCGCCATCCGCCAATCGTTCCGGCCGGCCCAGCCCCACCACCTTCGCCGACGCCATGGAGGAGACCGGGACAGCGGTCGCGGCGGCGATGGACGGCGGTGCCTGTCAAATCGGGCTGGAGTCGACCGTTGTCGCGCTTCTGGATCAGCCGCGCCTGTTGCGACCGGGTTCAGTGACCCGCGCCGAGATCGAAGCCATCATCGGGCCTCTTGCTGAAGCCGAGGATGACGCCAAGCGCTCGCCGGGCCGCCTGACCCGTCACTATGCGCCGAACGCGCCGGTCCGCCTAGGCGTGACCGATCCCGAGCCCGGTGAGGCCTGGCTCGCGTTCGGACCCTCGGGGCGCGGACCTTGGAAC
>JAYTWT010000444.1:0-2695 GCA_043743295.1 Alphaproteobacteria bacterium
GCCATCAGCTTAGCGGCGATGGCGGCGACCGGCTTGCCGATAGTCTTGGCGACGAACGGCACGGTTCGGCTGGCCCGCGGATTGACCTCCAGCACGAAAATGCGGGGGTTGTCAGAGTGCGGCTCCTCGATGGCGAACTGCACGTTCATCAGGCCGCGCACTTTCAGCGCCCGGGCCATTTCCTGGGTCTGGCGTTTCAGCTCTTCGATGGTCTCGGGCCGCAGCGAGAAAGGCGGCATCGAACAGGCGCTATCGCCGGAATGCACGCCAGCTTCCTCGATGTGCTCCATCACCCCGGCTACGAATACCGCGCCGGTGTTGTCGCAGAGCGCGTCCACATCCACCTCGGTGGCGCGGCTGAGGTACTGGTCGATCAGGACCGGCGAGTCGCCGGACACCTGCACGGCGGTGGTGATGTAGCGTTCCAGCTGTTCGTCATCGCGCACGATCTCCATGGCGCGGCCACCCAACACATACGAGGGGCGGATGACGACCGGGTAGCCGACTTGGTGTGCGCCCGCGAACGCTTCGTCGCGGCTTCGGGCGATGGCGTTGATCGGCTGGGCGATCTTCAGGCGGTGCAGCAACTGCTGGAACCGCTCGCGGTCTTCGGCCAGGTCGATGGCGTCTGGCGAGGTGCCTAGGATTGGGATGCCCGCATCCTCCAGCGGCTTTGCCAGTTTCAACGGGGTCTGGCCGCCGAACTGCACGATCACGCCAAGTAGCGTCCCCTTGGACTGTTCCACATGGATCAGTTCCAACACGTCCTCAGCGGTCAGCGGTTCGAAATAGAGGCGGTCGGAGGTGTCGTAGTCTGTCGATACTGTCTCGGGATTGCAGTTCACCATGATCGATTCCACGCCGATGTCGGCCAGCGCGAAGGCGGCGTGACAGCAGCAGTAGTCGAACTCAATCCCCTGGCCGATCCGGTTGGGACCGCCGCCGAGGATGATGGCTTTCTTTGAGTCAGTCGGATCGCTCTCGCACTCCGGTTCCTGGCCCAGAGCGCCGGTCTCATAGGTGGAGTACATATAGGGCGTCTCGGCACGGAACTCGCCAGCGCAGGTGTCGATGCGCTTGTACACCGGACGCACGCCCAAGGCGCGTCGGCGTTCGCGAACATCGGTTTCGCTATCGCGGGTCAGATGCGCCAGCCGCGCGTCGGAGAAGCCCTGCGCCTTCAGCTTGCGGAACGCTGGCGCGTCGGTGGGCAGGCCTTTCGCGCGAACCTGAGCCTCCTCGGCCACCAGGGTTTCCAACTGCCGTAGGAACCAGGGCTCATAGGAACAGGCCGAGTGGATTTCCTCGACGCTGAGCCCCTGGCGGAGCGCCTGGGCGATGACCCGCAGGCGGTCGGGGGTGGGCGTGGCCAGGGCGCGCAGGATCGCAGCATGGCCCATTTCTGGGTCGTCCGCGCCTGGGATGGCGATCTCGTCCAGACCGGTCAGACCGGTCTCCAGCCCGCGCAAGGCCTTCTGCAGGCTTTCGGCAAACGTGCGACCGATGGCCATGACCTCGCCCACTGACTTCATCGAGGTCGTCAGATAGGGTTCGGCACCGGGATACTTCTCGAACGCAAAGCGCGGGATCTTGGTGACCACGTAGTCGATGCTGGGCTCGAACGAGGCCGGGGTCGCCCCGGTGATGTCGTTCATCAACTCATCCAGCGTGTAGCCCACCGCTAGCCGGGCGGCGACCTTGGCAATGGGGAAGCCCGTGGCCTTGGACGCCAGCGCCGATGAGCGCGACACCCTGGGGTTCATCTCGATCACCACCATGCGCCCGTCCGCAGGATTGACCGCGAACTGCACGTTCGACCCGCCGGTCTCCACGCCGATCTCGCGCAGCACCGCGATCGAGGCGCGGCGCATCCACTGGTATTCCTTGTCGGTCAGGGTCAAGGCGGGCGCGACGGTAATGCTGTCGCCTGTGTGTACGCCCATCGGGTCGATATTCTCGATCGAGCAGACGATAATGCAGTTGTCGGCTTTGTCGCGGACCACCTCCATCTCGTACTCTTTCCAACCCAGAACGCTCTCTTCGATCAGCACTTCGGTGGTCGGCGATAGGTCCAGCCCGTGCTCGACGATCTCGCGGAACTCCTGGGCGTTGTAGGCGATGCCGCCGCCGGTACCGGCCAGGGTGAAGCTGGGCCGAACGATGGCGGGGAGACCGACGAACTCCAGCCCCTCAAGGGCTTCTTCCATGTTGTGGGCGGCCTTGGATTTGGGGCTCTCCAGGCCGATCTTGTCCATGGCGTTGCGGAATTTTGACCTGTCCTCAGCCTTGTCGATGACCTCGGCCTTGGCCCCGATCATCTCCACGCCATACTTCGCCAGCGCCCCGGAGGCTTCCAGCGCCAGGGCGGTGTTCAACGCCGTCTGCCCGCCCATGGTCGGCAACAGGGCGTCCGGCCGCTCCTTGGCGATGATCTTCTCGACGATCTCGGGCGTGATCGGCTCGATGTAGGTGGCGTCGGCGACGTCGGGATCGGTCATGATCGTCGCCGGGTTCGAATTGACCAGGATGATCCGATAGCCCTCGGCCCGGAGCGCTTTGCAGGCCTGTACGCCCGAGTAGTCAAACTCACAGGCCTGGCCGATGATGATCGGGCCTGCACCGATGATGAGGACGCTTTTGATATCTGTTCTTTTAGGCATTTTTATGTTTTTCCATCAAGGCTGTAAAACGGTCA
>JAYTWT010000445.1:0-3196 GCA_043743295.1 Alphaproteobacteria bacterium
GTAATCCGTTCCATCTCGTCGCGCTGGAACGGACCCAAACTCCATCGACGCTTGAGACTCAATACTAGGGGGCTTTCGCCACCGCTCAATGCCGCAGCCGCATGCCAGCCAAAACCGCGAGGCCGCAGGAAATCAACGTAAAAGTCGTCGCGATCCAATTCCTCGGAGGAATAGCTATCAAAATCGCCGATGAATCCCTGGCTAAGGGTCGGGTTCACCCGGTCTCCCCGGCTGTCGAAATTCGTCGCCAGGGTGAAGTATTCCTCGACAATCGACAGAATGCCCGTCGAGCAAGACACTCGAGACGGAATTGCAATGCCGTTGGTCAAAGTCGCGCCGTCAGCGCCCAGATCCTGCGCGAGAGCGTCCAGCGAAGCGCCCCAGAGCCCCGGCGTCGTCGCGCCGACAAAGAACGTGTCGATCGCCTGATGACCCTGCATATCGGCTCCCCTTCAGGAGAACGTGGTTCTTCGGACGAACGGAGCACGACCAGTGGAAGTTGTAAACCAGACTCACATTGGCCGCGTAACCGCTAACGTCACGGGTGAAGAACCGCTTTTCACGCCGCCATGCGCGCCTTGAACACCCCGTCGGGCAGCTTCGCCGCGCGGGTTGGGTGGATGAAGAAATAGTCCTTCCAGGGCAGGTCTTCGACCAGCGTTGTTCGTTCTTCCAGCCGCCCACCATTCAGGGCGAACATGCGATAGCCTCGCGCCAGGAACAGGTCCAGGACCGCTTCGCCAGACCCGCCGAACCGGGCTTTGAGCATCGGAGGATGGATCTCTAGCAGCACATGCGGATGATCCCGATCCAGAATGATCGCCGCACCCTCCAGCGCTTTTTGCTCGGCACCCTCGATGTCCATGCGGATGAAATCGACGTGGTCGATGCTGTGTTCGGCGCAGTAGCCGTCGAGGGTCACCACGGGTGTCAGTTGGGCCTCATGGCCGGTGTCCTCCAGATCCGGGCGAGCCGGGCCATTTGGAACCGTGTCGGCGACATAGGCATAGGCACGGCCCATCCGTCCGGAGGTTTTCTTCGGGGTGACCAGCAACATCTCACCGGGTTGGTTCGAGACCGCCGCATGGATTGCGGTGACCTGCTTGCCCATCCGATGCCAGGCAATACCGACCTTCAAAACCGCAAAGGCGAACGCCGACGGTTCAAAGGCATAGATGGTCGCCTTGGGTGCCACCTGGGTCATCACATAGGAATGGCGGCCATCGCTCGCGCCCACATGCAGGCATACCGGTGCACCCGACAACAGGTCCGCCAAATAGGGCGTCTCAGGCTCATGCTTGGCCCAGGTCTTGTTCCGCCGCCAGGCGCGGAAGGCGTGTCCATACACGCGAAGCGAAGCCATTCAGTCTCCTTGTCCGCCCGACAAGACCCGCTCAGGCGGCGTCGCGAACCACGGTCATCATGTAATTCACGGCGGTATCGGACGATTCCGTCCATCGCCCCGTCAAAGGATTGAATACGACGCCGTAGGGGCCATCCACGTTCACCGGCGTGGTCGCCAGAAAGTCGCGGATTTCCTGTGGCTTCAGGAATTTGTTCCAGTCATGCGTGCCCATTGGCAACCATCGCAGCACGTACTCCGCCCCGATCTTGGCCAAGGCCAACGCCTTCCGGGTACGGTTGAGGGTGGCAACAATCATCAGCCCGCCGGGCTTCAGAAGGGCCGCGCAGGAGCGCAGATACTCCCCCGGATCGGCGACGTGCTCGATCACCTCCATGTTGAGGATCACGTCGAACAGCGGTTCACCTGCATCGACCAAGGCCTCGGCCGTCGAGGCGCGATAGTCGATGCTCAGGCCCTGTTCGACGGCATGTGCCGAGGCCGTGCCAATGTTGCGTTCCGAGGCGTCCACGCCGACGACCTGGAACCCAAGCCGTGTCATGGGTTCACATAACAAGCCGCCGCCGCACCCAATGTCTAGCAACCGAAGCCCCTCGAACGGCATGCGTGCCTTGGGGTCGCGGTTGAAGGCATAGAGGGCCTGGTCCCTGATGAAGCCCAGCCTGACGGGATTAAACTTATGCAGCGGCGCGAACTTGCCGCGCGGGTCCCACCATTCGGCGGCAATACGTGAGAAGCGCTCGACTTCGGCGGGATCGATGGAGGAGCGGGTGTGGCCGGTCGAACTCATAGCGCCTTCTAGCCGCTCTTGGGGCGAGAACGAAAGCCTCCAGACGTTGCGGGCCGCGAACTGCCCCGCTAGAAAGCACGGCCCTTCGGCAGCGCAATTTTGGTGGCCTCTCGCGAACCCATGTCCCGGCTGGTAATGAAATTCGGCGGCACTTCGGTGGCCGACCTGGAGAGGATCCGGCGCGTGGCGCGACTGGTGAACGCCGAAGTCGCGGCGGGCCATCAGGTTGCCGTGGTGGTGTCCGCCATGTCGGGCAAGACCAATGAGCTTGTCGCCTGGACCGACGGCGCAGGTACTGCAACTGAGGGCCTTACGCCGTCTGACGACGAGTATGATGTCGTCGTGGCGTCCGGCGAGCAGGTGACCGCGGGTCTACTCGCCATGACGCTCCGCAACTCGGGTACCCCAGCTCGGTCCTGGATGGGCTGGCAGATCCCGATCATCGCCGATGACGCGCACGGTCGCGCGCGGATCGACGACATCCCGCCCGAGAAACTAGGCGCCGCGATGGACGCCGGCGAGGTCGCGGTGATCGCCGGTTTCCAGGGCGTCACCCGCGACGGCCGGATCGCCACTCTGGGCCGCGGCGGCTCAGACACTAGCGCCGTGGCGATCGCGGCGGCTCTGGGGTGCCCCTGCGATATCTATACCGACGTCGACGGCGTCTACACCACCGATCCCCGGATCGAATCAAAGGCCCGCAAGCTGGCCAAGATTTCCTACGAAGAGATGCTGGAGATGGCTTCGCTGGGTGCCAAGGTGCTGCAGACCCGTTCGGTCGAGTTGGCCATGGCCTATCATGTGCCCCTGAGGGTGCTGTCCAGTTTTGTCGAGCCGGGCGAAGCGCCGGGCCAGGGTACTGTTGTTTGCGACGAGGAGGAGATCGTGGAAAAGCGCATCGTGAGCGGCGTGGCCTACAGCCGCGACGAAGCCAAGATCAGCCTGCTCGGCCTGCCAGACCATCCCGGTGTTTCATCGGTGATCTTCAGCGCCCTGGCCGACGCGAATGTCAATGTAGACATGATCGTCCAGTCTAAGGCCCG
>JAYTWT010000446.1:0-2990 GCA_043743295.1 Alphaproteobacteria bacterium
CCGCACATAAGGGCGAGGCGGTGGTGGTGGCCGGTGAGAGCGACACCGGTTCAGGCCGCATCTACTCCTTGAGTTTGCCGCCTGCCGGAAATACCCACCTGGCCATGGCAGCGTTCAAAGCTGCGTTACCGGCACTGAAGGTCGCGGTGAGCCCAGCACCTCCCCGCTTTGGCGGCGCAGACATTGCGGGGCTCATCGGCCAGGGCGCACCGTTTGTGGATTTTGCGCAGGATGCCAGCCGCTATTTCGACCTGCACCACTCGGCGGACGACACCCTGGACAAGATCGACCCGGCGGACTTGGCCCAGAACGTGGCGGTGTGGGCGGCCTTCGTCTATGCGGTGGCCAACTCGGACGTGAGCTTCCGTACCAAGCCGACGGAGGCCAAATGAGCGGTACCCTCGCCGGACATCACATCGCCGTCCTGCTGGGCGGGATTTCCTCCGAGCGTGAGGTTAGCTTGGTCTCGGGCCGTGAGTGCGCTGACGCGCTGGAACGGCTGGGCGCCCGGGTCAGCCGGGTGGATGCGGGACGTGATCTGGCCCAGGTGCTAGCGGAGCTGAAGCCCGACGTCTGCTTCAACGCTCTGCATGGTGAATGGGGCGAGGATGGGTGTGTGCAGGGGGTGTTGGAGACCCTTGGCGTGCCCTACACCCATTGTGGGGTTCTGGCCTCAGCCCTGGCGATGGACAAGGCCAAAGCTAAGGCGGTCTTGGCCGCTGCGGGCGTGATCGTGCCGGGGGGAGGCCTGTTCAACCGGTTCGATGTGGCGGCCGGACACGTCATGCCGCCCCCTTATGTCGTGAAGCCCAACGCTGAGGGATCGTCGGTCGGCGTTTTCCTGGTGTTCGAGGGCGCCAATAGTCCCCCACAGGAGGTTGTCGCCCCCTCCTGGACCTTCGGCGAGGAGGTTATGGTGGAGCCCTATATCCGCGGATTGGAGCTCGCCGTGGGTGTGATGGACAACCGTGCCATGACCGTGACCGAGATAATTCCGCGCACAGGATTTTATGACTACGACGCCAAGTATGTAGACGGTGGTTCTGAGCACGTAGTGCCAGCGAGAATACCGCCGCATGCGATTGAGAAAGCAAAGAAATTGTCCGAGATGGCGCACGCTGCGCTAGGCTGTCGCGGCGTAACGCGGGCGGACCTGCGTTATGATGATGTTAACGACGATTTGGTCCTACTGGAGGTCAACACCCAGCCGGGAATGACGCCGACTTCGCTTGTGCCTGAACAGGCGGCGGCGGGCGGGGTGGATTTCGACCAGTTGGTGCTTTGGATCACGGAGGACGCTTATGCCCGCAGCGGTGCGGGGGGGATCGCGAGTCGCGGCGAGGGCGAAGCCACCCGCTAGCCCGACCGGTCGCCCCAGGGCAAAGGCGAAAGTGGAGGGCGGGCGTTCAGGCCTGACCCCGACCCATGTTCTGATGGTCGCCGCCGGGGTGCTGACCTTGACCTTGGTGGGGGCCTTGGTGACCGGTGGGCGCGGCGCGGCCATTGCGCACGCCATCAACACCAAGATTGACAACCGCTTCGCGTCGGCGGGCTTCCGGTTGCACAAGGTTGAGATCAGCGGCGCATCCAAGCTAGCGACGCAGGATGTGCTGGCCGCTGCAGCGCTGTCCAATGGCCAATCGATGCTCGCGCTGGATCTGAATGCCGTGAAACAGCGGATCGAGACGGTGGGTTGGGTGAAGACCGCGCGGGTCTCGCGCATGTTGCCGGACACGGTGCTGATCTCGGTTGTCGAACGGCGGCAACTGGCGGTTTGGCAACACGCGGGGCACAGCGTTGTGATCGATGATCGGGGCCGGATCATTCCTGAAGCCAATCCCGCCCACTTCAGCCGTCTGCCGTTGGTGGTGGGCGAGGGCGGCGCGGCGCATGCCGGTGAGATCCTGCCGCTGCTGGCGCAGCGCACCAAGCTGATGCAGCGCTTAGACGCCTTGATCCGCGTCGACGACCGTCGCTGGGACCTGCGTCTGAAGGACGGCGCGCTGATCCAGTTACCCTCGGTCGATGAGGAGCAGGCCCTGGTCCGCCTGGAAAAATTGGAACAGCAGTCCAACGTCATCGCGCTGGGCTTCGAGCGCATCGACCTTCGCAATCCCGATACGGTGGCGGTCCGTCCGCGCGCCGCCACACCTGAATCTTTGACGCCTCCGCTCGCGGACGGTGTCTAACTTGGTCAAGAGACGCTGATGTTGAAAACCGCCGCCCGCCCGCCGCAAGCGTCCGAAGCCAGGAGGGACGACCGCAAGGCCGCCGGTCATGGCCGCGATGGGTTGAAGGCCGCCCTGGCCCCGCCGAAGGTGACGGCGGCGGTTGATCTGGGTGCGTCGAAGGTTAGCTGTTTCATCATGAAGCCGGAAGGCGTGCATCGTGGGGATCGCTCGCTGACCACCTGCGGCGTCGGCTATGTGCAGTCGCGCGGTATTCGCGGCGGCGCCATCGTCAATCTGGATGAAGCCTCGGAGGCCATCGCCCAGGCCGTCGAGCGAGCGGAGAATCTGGCGGGCGTAAACGTTCAGGGCGTGACCATCGCGACTGCCGGCGGTGCGCTGACCTCCAGCCGGGTGATGGGGCGCGTTTCAATCGGTGCCCGCCCCATCGCCGACAACGACCTGATACGTGCAATCAGCAACGCGCTGGCCCAGATCAAGCTACCAGGGCGGCGCGCCATTCACATCCTGCCCATCGGCTGGTCGGTGGACGGCCAGGGCGGTGTGCGTGATCCGCGCAACATGTACGGCAAGGCTCTGGGTGTTGAACTGCTGGTGGTCTCGGTGGCCGAGAGCGTGTTTCAGACCCTGGGCGCCTGCGTTGAACGCGCGCATCTACAGCTGGACGGCGTAGTGGCCGCGCCCTTTGTCTCCGCGCTGGCCGCGCTGGAAGAAGATGAGATGGACTTGGGTTCGGTCTGCATCGACATGGGCGGCGGTTCCACCTCGGCCTCGGTGTTCCGAGGCGGCAGTCTGGTGCAT